>JBOGFL010000451.1:0-3659 GCA_050743285.1 Acidimicrobiia bacterium | reverse complement strand
CGCTCGGGGTGCTCGTCGGCGACGTCGTGGGCTTCCGAGAAGTCGGTCGTCAGGTCGAACAGGCTCCAGCGGTCGGCGTCGAAGTCGTGGTGGCCGCCCATGCGGTCACGCTCGACGGTGATCTGGTTCCCGACGTGGTCGGTCGTCGCCTTCCAGCCCTCGTGGTAGATGGCGCGCGACCCGATCATCTCGAAGTACTGGGTCGACCGCGGTTCGGGTGCGTCGGCCGCCTCGAAGCTCTTTGTGAGGCTGGCCCCGGCCATGGGCTGCTGCGCCGCGCCGTCGATCTGTTCGGGAACCGCGACGCCGGTGGCGTCGAGCACCGTCGGCATGACATCGACGGCGTGGCAGAACTGCGAGCGGACTGCGCCGCCTTCGGGGATGCGCGCCGGCCAGTGGACGACGAGCGGCGTGCGCACGCCCCCGAGCCACGAGTAGCGCTTCCAGAGCCGGAACGGCGTGTTGCCCGCCCACGCCCAGCCCCACGGGTAGTGGTTGTAAGCGCGGAAGCCACCGAGCTCGTCGATGAGCTTGGCAGTTTCGTCGAAGTCGTCGAGCTGGTTGTGCGTGAACCGGTGCTCGTTGAAGCTGCCGTGCGGCCCGCCTTCGGCGCTGGCGCCGTTGTCACTGCACAAGAGAAACAAAGTGTTGTCGAGATCACCGCTGGCCTCGAGCTCGGACACCAGGCGGCCGATCTGGGCATCGGTGTGGGTGAGGAAGCCCGCGAAGACCTCCATCATGCGGGCGAACACCCGCCGCTCGTCCGCGCCCAGCGACGACCACTCGTCGACCCACGGCGGCCGCTCGGTGGGTGTCGTCCCCCCGGGCACGACGCCGGTTGCCAGCTGCCGCTCGAATGCCTGGCGCCGCCAGACGTCCCAGCCGCCGTCGAAGCGACCGCGGTACGGCTCGATCCATTCGCGCGGCGCATGGTGGGGTGCGTGCGTCGCACCCGACGCGAAGTAGAGGAAGAAGGGCTTCCGAGGCGTGGCGTGGCGCTGGTCGCGCAGTAATCGGATGGCGCGGTCGGCGAGATCCTCGGTCAGGTGGTAGCCCTCGGCCGGTGTGCGCGGCGGTTCGATGAAACCGTTGTCGCTCACGAGCTCGGGCGCCCACTGGTTCGTGTCGCCGGCGAGGAACCCGTAGTAGCGCTCGAAGCCGAGTCCGAGTGGCCAGCGGTCAAAGGGCCCGGCGGCGTGCTCCTCCCACCGGGGCGTCAAGTGCCATTTGCCCACCGCGAAGGTGCTGTACCCGGCGTCGCGCAGCACGCGCGGCATGGTGCCGGCCGACTTGGGGATCCGGCCGTTGTAACCGGGAAAGCCGGTGGGGATGTCGGTGAGGAACCCCATCCCGACCGAGTGGTGGTTGCGACCGGTCAGCAGACACGCGCGCGTGGGGGAACACAGCGAAGTCACGTGGAACCGCTGGTAGCGCAGTCCGCCGGAAGCGAGCCGGTCGATGGTGGGAGTCGCCAGGTCAGAGCCGAAGCAGCCGAGCTGTGCGAAGCCGAGGTCGTCGAGCACGACAAGCACGACGTTCGGCGCACCCGCTGGCGGCTTCGGGTTGTACGGGAACGCCGGGATCAACTCGGCGATGGTGCGCCCGATCTTGGCCGCTCGTGGCGGTCCGGCCATTCCGGCTCCTCCTTCTGGCTGAGCCGGGCATTCTCGCGTTCTACGGGCCGGGGCGCAGGGCCTGGATCGCGATGATCGTGAACGACACCGTGAGCTCGCCGTCTTCCTCGACGGGCTGGAGGCCGGTGGCCGGGCCTCCGTCGAGCTCGGCCCGCAGCGCCGAGTTGACCGCGTCGCGGTCGGCGACCTCCGTCATGATCGCCTCGATGGGGAGGCGGAGCGGCTCCCATGTCTCCCCGTAGGTGACGGGGCCCACCGTGTCGCCGAGCAACTCGGCCAACTCGTGGTCGAGGAGACAGCCGGCGTGCGAGGGGTCAATACGCCGGTGCACGTCGTCGAACGCGGGGCGCACTTCGGCCGCGGGCGCCACCATGTCGGCGACGACAACCCGACCTCCGGGTCGGCACACCCGGGCCATCTCGGCGACGGGCTTCTCGGGCTCGGGAAAGTGATGCACGGCAGTGCGGCAGATGACCAGGTCGAACGACGCGTCGACGAACGGCAGCGCGGCCGCGTTGCCTTCCTGTAGCAAGACGTTGTCGATGCCGGCTTCGGCGAACCGGGCCGCCGCCACCTCGAGCAACGCCGGCGTGAGGTCGATGCCGAGCACCTGCCGCACGTGCGGCGCGACTTGCTCGGCCGCGTGCGCGGCGCCGCAGGCAACGTCGAGTACCACCATGTCGCGGCGCAGCGGGTCGAGCCAGGTCAGCGGCGACGCGGGCCGCCGGGCGAACGGCGAGCTCTCACCGGTGAACAAGCCGCGCTGGCGTTCGAAGGAGTCGCGGACGACCGCGTCGTGCGTGCTCTCGGTCATGACCCCCTTTGTACACTTGGCGCCCATGGCCGTCTCTGCGCGTCCGGCCAAAGATCGGCCCGTCCCGGCCAACGCCTCGTTCGCCGACATGCGGGCGGGCGCCCCGGTCCGGGCGGGCACGGTCCCGTACGAGGGCGACGACTTCGTCACCGGGTGGCACACCCACGATCTCCACCAGATCGAATACGCCTTCCAGGGCGTGGTGAGGTGGAGACCGAAGCCGCGCACTATCTCCTGCCGCCCCAGCAGGCGGTGTGGATCCCGGCCGGCCTCCCCCACAACACGACGCTGAAGCGCGTCCGCACCGTGTCGGTGTTCTTCGATCCGGAGATGGTGCCCACCCGCGACAACCGGGCCCGGATCCTGGCCGCCGCGCCGGTGATCCGGGAGATGATCGTCTACGCCGCCCGGTGGCCGATCAACCGGCCCGCCAGCGACCCGGTGGCCGACGCGTTCTTCGATGCGCTGGCACAGCTCACCGTCGACTGGCTCGAGCACGAGACGCCGCTGTCCCTGCCCACGACCACCAATGCGGTGGTTGCGGCGGTGATGGAGTACACGAACGCGCACCTCGACTCCGTCACCGTGCACGACGTCAGCCGCGCCGTCGCCGTATCGGACCGCACCCTGCGGCGCCAGTTCTCCAATGCGACGGGCATGACCTGGCGCCAGTACCTGCTCGAGGCCCGCATTCTCCGGTCGATGGCGGTGCTCGCCGAGCCCGGCCCGACGGTCCTCGCTGTCGCGACCGCGGTCGGGTTCGACAGCGTGAGCGCGTTCTCCCGGGCCTTCCGGCGCTACACCGGGCAGACACCGACGGCGCACCGCCAACGCGTCACCGGACAACTGCCGACCGGCTTTGGAATCAGCGGTGAATCGCGTCCATGACCGCCGACAGGTCGATCCGGGTGAAGCACTACGCCGCCCGTGTCGACGGCGGGACGCTGCCTTCGATGCGACGATCGGCGGTGACGATGGCTCCGGGCTCACACGATCCCGTCACACGACGACCATCCCTCACAACACACCCGCCCGTTGTCCGCGATCGACGTCGTCGAACTATCGGCACTTCGGGGCGGCCTCGACCCGTGTTCTCAACCGTGGGCGCGACCGGTCGTGTACGTTCGTCGGCATGACGCCGGAGGAGATCGCCGACCTCGTGCACCTGCGTCGGGCGCACGACCTCATAGACCGCGACTACGCGCAGCCCC
>JBOGFL010000450.1:0-1709 GCA_050743285.1 Acidimicrobiia bacterium | reverse complement strand
GTCGTCGACGCCTACCGGGAATACCGGCGGGCCGAAGACGACGCCGAGAGCGCCCGAGAACTGCTCGAGGGCGCGACCGAGGCCGACGAACGCGAGTACCTGCGGCGCGAGCTCGACGGACGCCAGGTTCGCCTGACCGAGCTCGAGGGCGAGCTACGCGAGCTGCTCGTCCCGCGTGACCCGAACGACGGCAAGAACGTGATCGTGGAAATCCGGGGCGCCGAGGGCGGCGAGGAAGCCAACCTCTGGGCCGGCGACCTGTACCGCATGTACCAGCACTACGCCGAGACCCAGGGGTGGAACCTGGAGGTCCTGTCGAGCCAGCCGTCCGACCTCGGGGGGTACCGCGACGTCACCTTCGTCGTGCGCGGCTCCGAGGCGTGGGGCCGCCTGAAGCACGAGGCGGGACCGCACCGGGTGCAGCGGGTGCCGGTGACCGAGAGCTCGGGCCGGGTGCACACGAGCGCGGCGACGGTGGCGGTGCTGCCGGAGGCCGAGGAGGTTGATGTCGCCATCGACGCTGCTGACCTCGAGGTCGACACGTTCCGGTCCAGCGGTCCGGGCGGGCAGTCGGTGAACACGACCGACTCGGCCATCCGCATCACCCACAAGCCGAGCGGCATCGTCGTCTCCTGCCAAGACGAGAAGAGCCAGCTACAGAACAAAGAGAAGGCGCTGCGGATCCTGCGCTCGCGCCTGCTGCATCTCGAACGCGAACGCAGCGAAGAGAAGCAGTCGTCGGCGCGGCGCAGTCAGGTGAAGAGCGGCGGCCGCTCCGACAAGGTGCGCACCTACAACTTCAAGGACAACCGGGTCACCGATCACCGGGTGGGGGTCACCGTGCACTCGCTCGACCAGGTTCTGTCCGGTGATCTCGACGCGCTCATCGACGCGCTGGCCGCCGCCGAACGCGCCGAGCAACTCGCCGGTACCGGCTCTTGACCGTCGTTTAACGTCGGTCAAACACCTCTGTTGTGCCTGACCGATGCCAAGCCGTGCGCCCGACGTGGGGAGAGCTGCGGGCGCGGGCCGAGGAACGCGTCCGGCGGCCGGCCGAGGCGCGCTGGCTGATGGCGGAGGTCTCCGGATTCGGCGCGGCCGAGACGGCCCCGGCCGACCCCGAGCCGGCACCGAGCCGGGCGGTCCGGCGGCTCGACGAGCTCCTGAGCCGGCTCGAGGCGGGGGAGCCGCTCCAGTACGTGCTCGGTTCGTGGTCGTTCCGGGGAATCGACCTCGTGGTCGACCCCCGGGTGCTCATCCCGCGCCCGGAGACCGAGATCACGGCCGAGATCGCCATCGCCGAGGCCGCGGGCACCGGGAAGCGCACCGGACGGGCCGAAGTGTGGACCGGAGCTGTCACCAGCTACACGGTCGCCGACCTGGGGACGGGCTCGGGCGCGCTCGCGCTCGCGTTGGCTTCGGAACTACCCGACGCCGAGGTATGGGCCACCGACGCGAGCCTCGACGCGCTGGCGGTGGCGCGCGCGAACGTCGTCGGCGCGGGTTCGACCGGCGTCCGCGTCCGCTTGGCCGAGGGCTCGTGGTACGGGGCCTTGCCGCCGCACCGGCGCGGCGAGCTGACGCTTATCGTGTCGAATCCTCCCTACGTCGCCGAACACGAGACGCTGCCGCCCGAGGTCGCCGAGTACGAGCCCCGAGAAGCGCTCGTCAGCGGTCCGACCGGGCTCGAGGCGATCGAGATCGTCGTG
>JBOGFL010000449.1:0-1523 GCA_050743285.1 Acidimicrobiia bacterium | reverse complement strand
GGGATGTTCGGCCGCGCCCCGGTTCAGCTTCGCGACGTCGTCGGCGTGCTCGAGGAGTTGGGCATCGACCACGTCGATCTGCTCAAGGTGAACATCGAGGGCGGCGAGTTCGAACTCTTCGACCGGCTCAACGAGACCGGCTGGCTGCCTCGTATGCGTGTGGTGTCGGTGCAGTTCCACGAATGGCACCCGAAGGCCTACCGTCGCCGCCGGGCGGTTCGGCGTGCCCTGCGGCGTGATCACCGTGAAGTGTGGAACTACCCCTGGGTTTGGGAGCTCTGGCAGCTGGCCGACCGCTGACGCGACCGGCGTGAGCCGCGCTCAGGGCGCGAGGCCGCCCGGTGACGCCGCGCGACGGGCGACGCGGCGAAGCGAATCAGCGAATCGGGTCGGCAGGTGCGGACGAACCTGGCGCCAGCTGTGCTGGGCCCAGGTCGTCATGCGTCGGTGGAGGACGCCGTTGACGGCGAACAGCCTTCCGGCCTTGCGAGCTTCGTCGCGTGTACGGAAGTACCGCTCCATCCACTCGGCAACGGCGCGAGCAGTCGCACGGTTTCGTGCGAACCGATCGGGGTCGCACGTGTCGAGATGGGGGACGGTCGCGTCGCCGATCCATTTTGCGAGGAAGCGCTGCCGGTTGCGGGCCCAGAGACCCTCCCAGTCATCGAGCCGGGCTGCCGAGCCCTTGCCGATGTGGTCGACGAGCACCCGTTGGTCGTACACGACATCGAGGTCGTTCACCCAAACTTTGAAGCAGAGGTCGACATCCTCGCCGCTCGCGATCTCGTACTCCTCACCCCAAGAGCCGAGCCGGCGGACGAGGTCAGTGGGCATCACGTAGACGACCGCCGCCGGCGGCGCGGAAAATGGTGGTATCACCTCGACCGAGTCGCCCGGCTCCGTCCGTACGGTTGCCGCGTTGCGAGCAGCCGTCAACGCCGGCACGACGATGGCGGCACGCTCGTTCGCCCGTGCCGTTGCGAGGAGTACGCCGGCCCAACCCTCGGGGAGAATCGTGTCGTTGTTGCAGAACGCCACGTAGCGCCCGCGAGCAGCCTCGAGCCCTTGGTTCATGCCTCGAGAGAAGCCGAGGTTCTGGGCGTTGAGAACCGCGCGGTCGGCTGCGGAGCGGGCGTAGTTCGCTGCTTCCCACAGCGATCCGTTGTCGACGATGATGAGTTCGTACGGCACTTCGGTGTGCCGGCGTACCGACTCCGCGAAGAGTTGCGTGAACCGGAGACTGTCCCACGCCAGGACGACGATCGATAGCTCGGGAGTCGCCTCCGGCTCGGGCCACGGCGGAGGCGGAGCCATCGCAGTACCCGCGGTCACGCCATCGAGCACCTCTGCGAATTCGTCGGTGCGGCGCTCCCAGTCGAAGTCGCGCGCAACGACGTCGAGGCCGTTGGCGGCCAGCTTCTCGGATAGATCCTGATCGGAAAGAAGCCGTTCGATCGCAGCCGCCATCGCGACCGCGTCGCGGGGTTCGACCACGAGTGCTGTCTCCCCGTCGAGTGCATACT
>JBOGFL010000448.1:0-2078 GCA_050743285.1 Acidimicrobiia bacterium | reverse complement strand
GAGTAGCCCTGGCACCACAGCTCTTCGGCCGACTGGATCTTTGGAAGGAACCGCTGCTTCTGCTCCTTGGTGCCGTACGCGATCAGCGTCGGCGCGAAGAGGCCTTCGCCAAAGAAACTGACGCGCGCGGGCGCGTTGGCCTTGGCGTACTCCTCGTGGAAGATCACCTGCTCGACGAAGCCGGCGTTGCGGCCGCCGTACTCCTCGGGCCACGGCAAGCCGACCCAGCGGTCGCGGCCGAGCCGGCGTTCCCATTCGACCCGGATGTCCCACGCGTTCTCGTCAGCGGGGCCGCCGCGACCGCCGACGGCGGCGAACTCGTCGGTCAGGTGGTCGTGGAGCCACGTCCGGATCTCGTCACGGAATGCGGCTTCTTCTCGGGTGTCGCCGAAGTCCATCCGCGGCGAACGGTACTTGACCCGTCGGTCAAGTATCCACCGCCGCTATACGCTGGGCGGGATGGCCCGACCCGCGCACTACGACGCCACCGACGTCAGGATCGACAAGATCGTCGTCGGCCCGTTCGAGAACAATGTGTTCGTCGTCCGCTGCAAGGGGACGGGTGAGGCCGCCATCATCGACGCCGCCAACGAGCACGAGCTGCTCCTCGAGGTGAGCCGGGCGACGGGTGTGCGGCGAGTGCTGACGACGCACGGGCACTGGGATCACATCCAGGCCGTCGAAGCGGTGCGCGACGCCGGCATCGACGTCGGGATCTCGTCCGACGACGCGTCGATGCTGCCCGCCTACGACTTCGTGATCCCCGACGACGAGGTCATGAAGGTCGGAGATCTCCAGCTGCGCACGATCCACAATCCCGGCCACACCGCCGGTTCGATGTCGTTCCGACTCGTTGGCCACCCGATCGTCTTCAGCGGCGACACGCTGTTCCCCGGCGGCCCCGGCAACACGTCACTGCCCGGCGGCGACTTCGACCTCATCCTCCGTTCCATCGACACCAAGCTCTTCACACTGCCACCTGAGACCCTCGTCCTCCCCGGCCACGGCCTCGACACCACCATCGCCGACGAACGCCCCCACCTCCAGGAGTGGGCCGACCGCGGCTGGTAACAGTTTGGTCACTCAACCACCAGGGCCGTGGCTCATTGACCAAACGGAGTAACCGTCACACCTCGATGCTTGGCTGGATGTCGTGGGAGTGGACGCCGAGATTGCGCGAGTCGCAGCTCGACAGCATGCACTGATCACGCGCGAGCAGGGGCTCGACGCCGGCCTCACCCGGCGCATGGTCGACCGATGGCTCGACGCCGGTCGCATCACCGCGCTCCGGCCGGGCGTATACGCCCTTGCCGGATCGCCAGCAACGTGGGAGCAAGCGGTCATGGCGGCCGTTCTCGCAGCGGGGCATACCGCCGCGGCGTCGCACGCCGCCGCTGCTCGCCTCTGGAGGCTCCCCTGCCCGACCATCGACAGGATCGAGGTCACGACAATCCTCGAAAAGCGCGTCAGGCTTCAGGGAATCTCCGCCCACCGATCCGGCGTCATCCCAGAGGCCGACCGAACGACGATTCGGGGCATCCCGATCACGAGCGGAGCGCGCACCGCGGTCGATCTCTCCGGTCGCCTCGACTACGACGCGTTGCGCCGCCTGGTGGATGAGGGGTTGCGAACCGGAGCAATGTCGATTTCTGGGCTACACCGGTGCGCGTCAACGCTCGAGCGCTTCGCACCGGGCCGTTCACCGCAGAAGATGCGCGCGGTGCTCACGAAAATCGTCCCCGGCTACGAACCGGGCGACAGCTTCCTCGAGACGCAGGTCTACGAGTGGATCGTAGAGGCAGGCTTTCCGCCACCGGTCCGCCTCCACCGGGTACGACTCGGCGGCCGCCAGTACACCGTTGATCTCGCCTACCCGGACGAGAAGATTGCGATCGAAGTCGATGGATACGACTTCCACCGGGGCCGACGCGTCTTTGACATCGGCAACGCCCGGCGCAACGAGTTCGTGAACAACCGGTGGCGGCCGCTCCACTTCACGTCGACTTCGACCCGCGAAGACGTGGTCAGGGACGTCGGCCGAGCCCGCCTTCAGTCTGGGCGCTCGACCACCGCTGAGG
>JBOGFL010000447.1:0-1816 GCA_050743285.1 Acidimicrobiia bacterium | reverse complement strand
GAGCCGACGCGACCGCCTCGTCGAGCAGCGCCTGCGCCTCGGCGACCGTCACTGCTCGCTCCGCTGCCGGCGAGCCTCGAAGGCGAGAACGGTCGCCGCCATTGCGACGTTGAGCGACTCGGTGGCGCCGGCCATGGGGATTGACACCGTGCCGTCGAGACGGGCGGCGACCTCGGGCGTCAGACCGCGCGCTTCACCGCCCAGGACGATCGCCACCGGCTCGGCAAGGGGGGCCCGCTCGTACGGGAGGCCACCAGACGGAACCGCCCCGAGCCGGCGCCGGCCCGCCGCCGCCAGCTGGTCGAGCACGGACACCGGGTCGTCTTCCTCCACCACGGGAACGCCGAAGATCGCGCCGGCCGACGCCCGCACGACCTTTGGATTGTAGGCGTCGACCGAGTTGCCACTCAGGACGATTCCCGCCGCGCCCGATGCCTCCGCGCTCCTCAGCAAAGCACCAGCATTGCCCGGATCGGCCACGTCGACGACGACGATCACGTGGCCCTCCGCGGGTAGATCGGCAGCCGACCCCTCAGAGATCGGCGCGACGGCGAGGACCGGTTGCGGCGTTCGCGTCGTGGCGATTCGCTCCAACGCGCCTTCGCGCAACTCGACCACCGGGACGTCGATCAACTCGAGTCGTTCCATCAGCGCGGGAAACGCGGCCCGGGCACCGGGCCCGCAGAGCACCTGGACAAGTGGCGCGCTTCGGTCGAGCGCGGCACCGACGACGCGGGGTCCCTCGACGAGGAACTGGTTCGCGGCTCGCCGGGCCTTGGGGTCACGTGCGAGCGCCCGGAGGCTCCGGACCTCGCGCTTCGTTGCGAGCGTCGTTTTCAGGCGGCTTTGAGCGCCGCTCGGGCAGTGTCGACGAGCGCGACGAAGGCGGCGGTGTCGTGCACCGCCAGATCGGCCAGCACCTTGCGGTCGACTTCGACCTCGGCCGCCTTCAACCCCGCGACGAACTGCGAGTAGGACATGCCGTGCGCGCGACAGGCGGCGTTGATGCGGACGATCCAGACGCGCCGGAACACGCCTTTCTTGGCCCGCCGGTCGCGGAACGCATACTGCCCCGACCGCATCACCTGCTCGTTGGCCTTGCGGAACGAACGGCTCTTGGCACCCGAGTATCCGGACGCCTTTCCGAGCACTGCTTTGCGGTGCTTCTTGCTCGCGACCGAGCGCTTCACCCGTGCCATGGCTGCGGTCCTCCTATGCCCTACCCAGCAGGCGCTTCACGTGCTTGCGGTCGCCGCCAACCACTTCGGCGCCGCGTCCCAGGCGCCTCGTGCGCGTGCTCGGCTTCTTCTCCAGCAAGTGCGAACGAAATGCCTTACGGCGTCGGATCTTGCCGGTCCCGGTCACCGTGTAGCGCTTCGCCGCACCGCGGTGTGTCTTCTGCTTGGTCTTCTTGCTCATGTCTGCTCGCCGTCGGTGCCCGCGGGCGCCCTGGCGCGGGCGGGACGCTTGATGGGATTGAGGACCATGGTCATGTTGCGCCCGTCCTGACGCGGAGCCGACTCGACCATGGCGAGCTCGTTCACCTGCTCGGCGACGCGCTCGAGAATGCGGAGACCCAACTCCGGGTGGGCCATCTCACGGCCGCGGAACATGATCGTGAGCTTCACCTTCGATCCCTCCTCGAGGAACCGCTCCACATGCTTCATTTTGGTCTCGTAGTCGTGCGGGTCGCTCTTGGGCCGGAACTTCATCTCCTTGATGACGATGTTCGTGGCCTTCTTGCGGGACTCCTTGCGACGCTGGTCCTGCTCGTACTTGAACTTGCCGAAGTCCATGACCCGGCACACCGGGGGCT
>JBOGFL010000446.1:0-1950 GCA_050743285.1 Acidimicrobiia bacterium | reverse complement strand
GCACCTACGCGAGCGCTCTGGGTCCCGGGGGCGGCCGGGACTTCGCCTCTTCTGCGACCCGCTTCCTCCGGGGCTTCGAAACCGGGCTCATCGGGCTGCCGTAGTACGACAACTTGTCGTTCTCCTTCCATGCGACGACAACTCGTAGCATCGGGCGGTGGCGCCGGGCCCACCTACGGACCACCGATGAGCGACCAGCATGGCCGCGGCGGTGACGGGCACCTGGTAGTCACGGCCGTTCTCGAGACCGCTGGCTTTCGGTGCCCGACGGAGACGAAGGTCGTGGAGGCTGTTCTCGGTCGGCGGCCGGGTGTGCTCGCGGTCGACGCGAACCCGGTGAGCCAGACCGCGAAGGTCACGTACGACCCGGCGCGCACGTCGGTCGCCCAGCTGGCGCGCTGCGTCGAGAGGTGCGGCTATCACTGCGGGGGTCAGTCGGTGCCGGACCACCTGTGCGACCCTCTGACGGAGCCCGAGGCCACGGGTGCTGCCGGCGAGAGGGAGCCCGGCCAAGTCGCCGCTCGCGCGCCGGTCGACGTGATGGGTCACGGCGGCCACGCCGACATGTCAATGAACGCGATGGTCGCCGACATGCGCAACCGCTTCCTCGTCGCGGTGCTGTTCTCGATCCCGATCGTGCTGTGGTCGCCGATCGGGCGAGACGTGCTCGGCTTCGACGTCAGCGCGCCGTTCGGACTCCGCGATGACGTGTGGCTGCTGCTGCTGAGTCTGCCGGTCATCTTCTATTCGTCGTGGATCTTCTTCGACGGCGCGTACCGCGCCCTGCGCAACCGCAGCCTCGACATGATGGTTCTGGTCGCGGTCGCCATCGGTGCGGGCTGGCTGTACTCGCTCGTCATCACGCTGACGGGCGGCGGTGAGGTCTTCTACGAGGCCGCGACCGTGCTCGCCTCGTTCGTGTTGCTCGGGCACTGGTTCGAGTTGCGCGCCCGCGGCGGCGCCAACGACGCCGTCCGCACCCTTCTCGACCTGTCGCCGCCGAAGGCCGTCGTGATCCGCGACGGCGAGCCGGTCGAGGTGCCGACGGCCGAGGTGCAGGTTGGCGACCTGCTGCTGGTACGGCCGGGCGCGAAGGTTCCCGTCGACGGCGACGTGGCCGAGGGGGAGAGTGAGGTCGACGAGTCCGTTGTCACCGGCGAGAGCCTCCCGGTCCACAAAGGGCCGGGCGACGCGGTCATCGGCGCCACGATCAACACCAACGGGACGCTGCGCGTCCGCGCCACCAAGGTCGGCGCTGACACCGCGCTGGCGCAGATCGTCGCGCTCGTGCAGGAGGCGCAGAACTCGAAGGCCCCGGGGCAGCGCCTCGCCGACCGGGCCGCGTTCTGGCTCGTCCTCGTGGCGCTCCTCGGCGGGACCGCGACGCTCCTCGTCTGGTGGCTGTTCACCGATCGGCCGTTCGCGGATGCAGTGCTTTTCGCGATCACCGTCGTCGTGATCACGTGCCCCGACGCGCTCGGCCTCGCCACGCCCACGGCCATCATGGTCGGCACCGGAATGGGCGCGAAGCGAGGCGTGCTGTTCAAGAACGCGACCGCGATCGAGACCTCCGCGCGCGTCGAGGTCGTCGTCATGGACAAGACGGGCACGCTCACCAAGGGTGAGCCCGAGGTGACCGACGTCATCGTCAACGGGATCGACGAGAACGAGGCACTCACCCTGGCCGCCGCCGTGGAGCGGGAGTCCGAGCACCCGCTGGCGGCGGCCGTCGTGCGCCGGGCCGTCGAGGCCAGGGCCGAGGTCGAAACCGCGGACCGCTTCGAGAACGTCCCCGGGCACGGGGCGTTGGCCAGGGTGGCGGGTCGGCGAGTTGCGGTCGGCAACCAGCGCCTGATGTCGCGCGAGGGGATCGAGCTCGGCCCGCTCGCCGGTCCCCGCGACGAGCTCGCGGCCGGGGGCCGCACCGCGGTCGTGCTCGCGGTCGACGGC
>JBOGFL010000445.1:0-1779 GCA_050743285.1 Acidimicrobiia bacterium | reverse complement strand
GAGTCGAACGGGCCGAGCGGGCTCGTCTCCCACACCGGCACCTCGTGGCACTTCCCGAACTGCGCGGTCGCATAGCCGTTCAGCTTCAGCGTCTCTGCGAGCGGCGCGCAGGTGTTGGGACGGATCGAGTTGTATCCGGGGGCCGAGGTCGCGATCTCCGTGATGCCGCCCATCCCGACCGAGTGGTGGTTGCGGCCCGAGAGAAGCGCCGCACGCGTCGGTGAGCAGAGCGCGGTCGTGTGAAAGCGATTGAACTTGAGGCCCTCCCCGGCCAGACGCTCCGCCGTGGGCGTGTGACAGGGGCCGCCGAAGGCGCTCGAGCAGCCGAAACCGGCATCGTCGATCAGGACGATCAGGACATTCGGCGCTTCGGCCGGGGGACGCAGCGGCTCGATCGGCGGGAACTTCGCCTCGGGATCCTTGGCGTCCTCGTAGACCGGCCCCTCATACGCGCGGTCGGGAATCGGCAGCACTTCACGCTCTGGGCTGGTGGGCTCAGTCACCGGGCTCCCCTCTTCCGAGTTCGGACAGGTCGTGCCAATACCGAGGCGTTCGCAGACTATCTCGTCGCTCCCGTCAGCCGACATCATCCGATCGGGACGATCACCCCGCTCAGTCGATTTCGACTCGAGGAGGGAGGGCGCCACCGGGTGCCGCCCTCCCTCCGCAACGAACTCTTACGTGCCCCCGCCATCCACATAGGCAGCGGAGACGTCGATGCGCGGCGTCGTGAAGTCGAGACCGCCGAGCCGGTAGGTCACCGGTTCGCCGCTGCTGCGCAACAGCGCGACGAGATCCGCACCCGACGTCGCCGGGAACGCCTGCTTCAACACCGCGAGTGCGCCCGCGACGTGCGGGGCGGCCTGCGACGTGCCTTCCATGGGTCCGTAGTGCGCGGCAGGCGGCGGATCTCCAGGGGCAGGGCTCCCCACGAGCGCGGAGATGACCCCTCTCGGAGGCGTGGTGGGCGTCGCAGACACGGTGCCGGGCGCGAAGAGGTCGAGCTGGCTCCCGCGATTCGACAACGGCGCGTGCGTGTACTGCGGCGTCTTGCCCGGCTCCTCGACCCGCGTCGTGCCCGTCGCACCGACCGTGACGGCGCTGGAGATGCAGCCGGGGAAGGTGACGCCGTCCACGTTCAGCGTTCCCTGGTTTCCGGCGGCGGTCACGGTAGGGATGCCCGCAGCGAGCAGGTTGTCGATTGCACGCTTGAAGCTCTTTGTCACGTCGTCGTCGTTGTCGCAGACGGCGGTGTAGTGCTCGTACGTGGTGACGCCTCCGACGACCACCTCCTTCAGGCTCTCAACGCTGAGGTTGACTGCGGCGACGTTCAGAGCAGCCGCGTTGTTGCGCACGTACTCGAGAGCCCGGAGCAGATCGGTCGGCCAGCCGGTCAGACACGGCACCGGCGCCGCTTCTGTACCGCAGTTGGATCGTGTGAACACCTGGATCGCGACGATACCCGCGTCCGGTGCGACTCCTGGGTACGTGACGAACGGGCGGCCGCCAGCGGCGATGCCGGCCACGTGCGTGCCGTGGCTGCATTCGGGCGCCTCGCGGCAGCGTGTCGTCTCGGCGTCCGCCGCGCCCGCCCCAATCACCTCGTGTCGCTCGTTGCCGAGCGCATCCTTCGGACAGAGCGACAAGCCCGTCGTCCCGTCGGTCTTTCCTCCTGCGGAGAAGCAGGCCTCTGCGACGATCGCGTCGGCGAAGAACGGATGGTCCAGGTCGATGCCCGTGTCGAGAACGGCAACGGCACGGCCGGCCCCTGTGTAGCCC
>JBOGFL010000444.1:0-7111 GCA_050743285.1 Acidimicrobiia bacterium | reverse complement strand
CGCGTCACCTGACGCGGCAGTGAACGCCCCGGTGGCCGGCGCGCCGGTCGCGGACAGCCTGCCCCGGCACCGCGCCTACCAGCTACTGCTCCTTGCGTTCGCAAGCGTGGCCTTGTGCGCGGGCGTGTACCTGGTAGCGGTGCAGACGACCGCGGGGCAGCAAGCCGACAATGACGCCCTCGAGGGCCGCGCCGCCGACCGACCGCGCGTGCAAGAGGCCACCGGCGACCTGTTGCAGACGATCTCCGTCGCGTCGATCGCACTCATCGGCGGCGTGTGCATGGTGGTTGCGCTTTTTCGCCGCCACCCGCTCGTCGCGCTCGGTGCCGGCGTCGTGATCCTGGGCGCCAACGTCACCACCCAGGTCCTGAAGGAGGTGTTGCCCCGACCGGATCTCGTCTCCGACGACGTGTTGGGACAGCACAACAGCTATCCCAGCGGCCACACAACTGTCGCGATCTCACTCGCGGTCGCGGCCGTGATCGTGGTACCCGGCGCGTGGCGCGGTCTCGTAGCCCTGATCGGCACCGGGTACGCCGCGCTGGTCGGCGCCGGGGTCGTGACCGCCGGCTGGCATTACCCGGCGGACCCGGTCGGTGCCTATCTCGTCGCGGTGGCCTGGGGCGCCGCCATCACCGCCGTGATCGTCGCGTGGCGGGGCCGCAGCCGTCGCTACACGCGGTCACTCGACGACGCTCCGCTCGTGGGCCCGATTTTCGCCGGCATCGGCATCGCCCTGCTACTCCTCGCGTTCCTTGCCACCGCCCTGGCCGCGCTCGCGCTCCAGAGCGGTCGGCTCGAGGCGGTCGACGTCACCCGCGCGTACGGCGTCTCGCTCGTGGCGATCGTCGGCACCGTCACGCTCCTGATGGCCTTCCTGCTCTTTTGCTTCCGCGGCGTCCACATCGAACGGCGCGAGCATTTTCGCGCCTTCGGCTGATATCCGGTTTGCGCAGAAGGGTGGGCACTGCGCACGCTGCGGGCATGGAGTTGGTGGGCCCGCATGAGGTGCGACACGCCGGAGAGCTCGCGGTGGTGACGCTCGAGCCCCTTGCCGAGTCCGCCGACTGGACCGTTCCCGCCGGCGCTCTGGCGTGGACGTGCCGGCGCACGCTCGACCACCTGTGCGATTGCCTCCTCTACTACTCGGGGCAGCTCGCCCGCCGGACCGATCGCCAAGGACCGCTTCTTCGTGACGGCGACGCGGAGGCGTCGATCACGACCCTCGTCACGACGGTGGGATCGGCGGCGGCGGTGTTGGCGGCAGTGGCCGAGGGCACCCCGCCCGACGCGCGCGCCTACCACCCGGCAGGAATGGCCGATCGCTCGGGCTACTGCGCGATGGGCGTCGACGAGCTGCTCGTCCACACCGACGACATCGCGGCCGGGCTCGGCGTCCCGTTCGACCCGCCCGCCGAGATCTGCGCCGTCGTTGTCGCCCGACTCTTCCGTGGGCGCCGACCGGCGACGATCCGTGGACGACCCTGCGCTGGGCCAACGGCCGAGTCGCGTTGGGCGACCACGGGCAGATCGACCCGAACTGGTACTGGCACTGCGCGCCGCTCGCCGAGTGGAACGGCAACCGCGCACGCAGGCGCGCGCCACCCCGCTGGACGTGAGGCCCGTTACTCCTCGTAGTGAGGTTGGCGCTCTTGATTGAACGCGGCGATCGCTTCTTCGAGGTTGGGAGTGTGACCGAGGAGGAGTTGGTTGCGGTCCTCGAGGTCGATGGCGGCGGTCAGGCTCCCGACCTCGAGGTTGGCCCACAGGACGCGCTTCGTCATCTGAAGCCCGTAGGGACTGAGGTCGCACATCTCGGCCGCGGTGTCGAGCGCGGTGTCGACGACCTCTCCGTCGGGGACCACCTTCGACACCAACCCGATCCGGCCCGCCTCCTCGGCGTCGATACGCCGACCGGTGAGCAGGAGCTCGGCCGAGTGCGATGTGCCGACCGCACGCGGGAGCAGGTAGCTGGCACCGAGCTCGGTGCTCGTCAACCCGTTGATGAGTCCGGCAGCACAGAACACGGCCGAGGTCGCCGCGTGCCTGATGTCGGCGCCGAGCGCCAGGCACATGCCACCGCCGAAGGCCGCTCCGTTTACCGCCGCAATCACGGGCTGCGGGATCGCCCGCAACGCCGGGACGACGCCGCCCATGTAGCCCATGGCGCGGATACCGGCTCGGCCGCGGGGCAGGCCTTCGATCCCGGGGGCGTGGCCCCGGTCCTCGAGGTCGAGGCCCGAGCAGAAGCCCCGCCCCGCCCCGGTCAGGACCACGACCCAGCAGTCGTTGTCGGCGCCGATCTCGGCCAACGCCTCGTACAGCGCTTCTACCAAGCCGAACGACATCGAGTTGAGGCGCTCGGGGTGATTGAGCGTCACGATCCGCACGTGCGGGCG
Source organism: Acidimicrobiia bacterium (assembly GCA_050743285.1). GTDB lineage: Bacteria > Actinomycetota > Acidimicrobiia > IMCC26256 > JACDBD01 > JBOGFL01. The sequence goes on along the minus strand of JBOGFL010000444.1, from coordinate 4,712 downwards.
GGCCGCTTCGATGGTGACCAGAGCCATGCGTCCGGCGCCTCCGGTTGGTGTAACCGTGCAAACTACCCGGGCCCGCGCCGACTGTCGGGAGGCAAACCAATGAGTGATTGTCCGCAGGGCCCGCTTCGCGTGGGGTGCTGCGTTGCCGACTACGTGTCGGGGATCTACGGGTTCGGCGCCATCGCGACCGCGCTCTTCGATCGGGAGCGCACCGGGAGGGGTGCGCACATCGATCTCGCGATGCATGACGCCGTCCTCAGCATCATCGATCCCGCGATCACGTACCTCGGGACCGGGAACGAGCCGGCCACGGGCGGGAACAGCAGCAGCCTCGCGGCGCCGTTCGACGTCTTCGGCGCAGCCGACGGAGCGTTCACCCTATGTGCTGCCGACGACCACTCGTTCGCGTCGCTGTGCCAGGTAATCGGCCACGACGAGCTGGTGACCGACTCGCGGTACGGGTCGCCGGTCGACCGGGTCCAGCACTATGACACGCTGCGACCGGTGATCGCCGGCGTGTTTGCGGAGCGCACCGTCGACGAACTGTTTCACACGCTGCAGCGCGCCGGCGTGGCGTGCGGGCGGGTCAACTCGCTCGGACAAGCGGTCGAGGACGCCCAGACCCGGGCGCGCAATATGGTCGTCGATGCCCAAGGCCTCCGCCTGCTTGGGAACCCGATCAAGATGACGACGGCGGAGGATCCGGCGACCCGGCCGCTCGCGCCGGTGCTCAACGAGAACGGCGCCGCGATCCGGGCCGAGTTCGCACCGTGACGGATGGCAGGAGGCGGTGCTCGTGGGCCGGTGACGATCCGCTCATGATCGCCTACCACGACGAGGAATGGGGCGTGCCCCACCGTGATGACCGCGGGTTGTTCGAGTTGCTCACGCTCGAGGGCGCGCAGGCGGGCCTGAGTTGGATGACGATCCTGCGCAAGCGCGACGGCTATCGACGGGCGTTCGCCGAATTCGACGCCGAGCGCGTCGCCCGGTTCACCGATACCGATGTCGAACGGCTGCTCGCCGACTCGTCGATCGTGCGCAACCGCGCCAAGGTCGAATCGACGATCGCCAACGCGGCGGCGGTCCTCGTGACACAACGTGAGATCGGTTCGCTCGCCGAGCACGTCTGGAGCTTCGTCGACGGAAAGCCCGTGCAGAACCGATGGTCGACGATGCCGGACATTCCGGCGCAAACCGATCTCTCGAAGACGATGAGCCGCGACTTGAAGAGTCGCGGGTTTCGCTTCGTGGGGCCGACAACGATCTACTCGTTCATGCAGGCCGCCGGGCTGGTGAACGACCACACGCGCGACTGCTCTCGCGGGCGCGAGCTCTCCTCCGCGGCGCGCTGATCCGGGCCGCGCCCCGGGCCGGTGGCCCGGCAAGGAGTGATGGTTTCACGAGCGGCGGCCGAGGCCGAGCGCGGTGTCGACGAGCCGCCGACTGATGAGCGGCGCGGAGATCGCCAGCAGGTACTCTCGCTCCGTGCTGCGAGTGGGCAGGGGACTTGCCGCGACCGCGGTCGCGGCTCTGGCTCTCCTCATTGGTGCCGGCGTCGCGAACGCGGAGCAGATCGACGACTACGACGTCACGATCGACGTGCAGAAGAACGGCGACCTCGTAATCGAGGAAACGATCGTCTGGGACTTCTTCCCCTTCAGCAAGCACGGCATCCTCCGCAACATCCCGACCCGGGAGCGTTACGACAACAAGTACGACCGCCTCTTCCCGCTCGAAGTGATCTCGGTCTCGGCCTCGGAGGGCACGCCCAGCCAGTACACCGTTGGTTCGATCGACAACGGCAAGCAGGTCAAGATCGGTGATCCCGACGAGACGATCGAGGGCCAGCACACGTACCGGATCGAGTACCGGACCGAAGGTCATATCAACCGGTTCAAGAGCCACGACGAGCTCTACTTCGATGCCATCGGTGTCGACTGGCCAGTCTCGATCTCCGACGCCAACGTGCAGGTCACGGTGCCGGCCACCATCGAGAAGATCACGTGCTTCACCGGGCCGACCGGCTCGAACCTGCCGTGCCAGCAGGCGGACTTCACCAGCGACACCGCCACGTTCAGCCAGCCGAGCCTCGGGCCCAACAACGGGCTCACGGTCGTGGTCGGCTTCCCCAAGGTGATCCAGCCGCCGCCGCAGCCCATCCTCGACGAACGGTGGAGCCTGCAACGCGCGTTCACGTTGTCGGTGGTGTCGGTCGGTGCCACCGCGCTGATCGCGCTGCTCGCGGGCGGCATTCTCACCGCGATCCTCCTGCGCGGTCGCGACCAGCGGTACTCGGGCTCGGCTGCCGACATGGTGTTCGGTTCGCCCGAAGGCCAGGAAGAGGTCGCTCCGGTCATCGACAGCCAGCCCATCCCCGTCGAGTTCGTTCCTCCCGACAAGTTGCGGCCCGGTCAGGTCGGCACGTTGGTCGACGAGCGCGCCAACACTCTCGATGTCACCGCCACGATCATCGATCTCGCGGTGCGCGGCTACCTCAAGATCGAGGAGATCGAGAAGGAGGGCCGCTTTGCCAAGGCCGACTGGAAGCTCACCCGCCTGAAGGAGAGCGAAGAGGAGGGCCTGCTCGAGTACGAGCAGAAGCTGCTCGACGGCCTGTTCCAGGGCCGGGGTGACGAGGTCGAACTGTCGGACCTCCGCCAGAAGTTCGCCAATCGCCTGGCCAAGGTCGAGGAGGCGCTCTACGAGGACGCGATGGAGAACGGCTGGTTCCTCGGTCGGCCCGACTCGGCTCGGGTCAAGGCCGGCTGTCTGGGGTTCGTCCTCTTCCTCGTCGGTGTCGGCATCCTGGTCCCGCTCATGATCTGGACCGAGTACGCCCTGATTGCCATACCGATCCTCATCGTCGGCATCGTGCTGTTCCTGTTCCGCGGCCGCCTGCCCCGCCGCACCGCCAAGGGGTACGGGGTGGTGCGCCGGGTCAAGGGGTTCCGGGAATTCATCGAGACGTCCGAGAAGGACCGCGCCCAGTTCGCTGAGCGGGCGCATCTCTTCTCGGAGTACCTCCCCTACGCGATCGTCTTCGGCTGCACCGAACAGTGGGCGCATGCCTTCGAAGGACTCGCCGCCGCCGAGGTCGACACGTCGTCGTGGTACGTGTCGAGCCACCCGTTCACCTACATGGGCTTTGCAAACACGATGGACGACTTCAGTGTGAGCACCTCGGGAACGATTTCGGCCAGCCCACCGTCGTCTTCGAGTTCCGGAAGCAGCGGCTTCTCCGGCGGCGGCAGCTCGGGCGGCGGCTCGGGTGGCGGCGGGGGCGGCTCCTGGTGAGAGCCTGGCGCGTCCACGATCTGGGCGAGCCGGTCGAGGTCCTCACGCTCGACGAGGTCCCCGAGCCCACGCCGGGCCCGGGTGAGGTGCTGCTCGCGGTCGCCGGCGCCGGCCTCAACTTCCCGGACGTGTTGATGTGCCGCGGTGAGTACCAGCTGAAGCCGGCGCTGCCGTTCACGCCCGGCGCCGAGGTCGCCGGCACCGTGATTGCGGTTGGCGACGGTGTCGATTCCCTGGCGGTCGGGCAGCGGGTCCTTGCGATCCCGAAGCTGGGCACGGGCGGTCTCAGCCAGCAGACGCTGGCCGCGGCCGACACGGCCTACCCGATCCCCGACGGGCTCGACTGGCCCGCGGCGGCGTCGGTGCACATCACGTACCAGACGGGCCACCTCGCTCTTCACCACCGGGCACACTTGCTGCCGGGTGAGACCCTGCTCGTCCACGCCGGCGCCGGGGGTGTGGGCTCGGCCGCGATCCAGCTCGGGCGCGCCGCCGGCGCGCACGTGATCGCCACCGCCGGCGGCCCCGAGAAGACGCAGGTCTGTCGCGACATCGGGGCCGACCTGGCGATCGACTACACCGCTGACGACTTCGTGGTCGCGGTCAAGGACGCAACCGGCGGTCACGGCGCCGACGTCGTCTACGACCCCGTGGGCGGTGACGTTTTCGACCGCTCGCGGAGGTGCGTGGCCTTCGAAGGGCGAATACTTGTGATCGGTTTCACCAGCGGACGGATCCCGGACGCGCCCGCCAACCACATCCTGATCAAGAACTACGCGGTGGTCGGCGTGCACTGGGGGCTGTATCAGATCATGGAGCCGGACCGCACCCGCGTCACCCACGGCGAGCTCATGCGGCTGCACGCGGCCGGGCAGATCGCGCCGCTCGTGTCGGAGGTGGTGGGCATGGCCGACGCCGCCGATCGAGTCGGCCGGCTTGCGCACCGCGGTACGTGGGGCAAAGTCGTCGTCGATCCCACCCGGTGACGCGCCTGCTCCTCGTCCGCCACGGGCAGTCGACGTGGAACGCCGATGGCCGCTGGCAGGGCCAGGCCGATCCGCCGCTGTCCCCGCTCGGCGAGACGCAAGCGTCGGTAGCGGCGGGCTCGTTGCCGGCCCTCGACGCCATTTTCACCTCCGACCTGATCCGGGCCGTGCGTACGGCCGAGATCCTCGGCGCCGGGGCCGGCCTCACACCTCAGCTCGAGCCGCGGCTCAGGGAACGTCACGCGGGTGAATGGACCGGACTCACCCGGGCGGAGATCGAGGAGCGCTGGCCCGGATACCTCGGCGACCATCGCCGCCCGCCCGGCTACGAAGATGACGCGCTCCTGCTCGCGCGGGCACTCGAGGCACTCGACGCGGTCGCGGACGCCCTCCCCGCCGGCACCGTCGGCGCGATCAGCCACGGTGGCC
>JBOGFL010000443.1:0-5392 GCA_050743285.1 Acidimicrobiia bacterium | reverse complement strand
AACCTGCACGGGGTAATTCCAGCGGAGGGAGGACACGATGGACGAGCGGCCGCCCCGGCGGGCCCTCCTCTTCGCCGGCGGCGACGCACCACCCGCGGACTTGTCCCGCGAGCTTCCTGACGACGCGTTTGTCGTCGCCGCCGATTCGGGCGTCGAACACGCGCTCGCGTTGGGGCGCGCCGTCGACGTCGCGGTGGGTGACTTCGACTCGTGCTCCCCCGCCGCACTGCCCGAGGCGAAAGCGGCCGGCACCCGTATCGAGCGCCACCCGTCGGCCAAGGACGCCACCGACCTCGAGCTCGCGCTGGACGCCGCCCGTGCAGCCGGCGCGCGCCGCATCACCATCGTGGGCGGCCACGGCGGCCGCCTCGACCACCTGCTCGGCAACGCGCTGCTCCTGGCCGCGCCCGCCTTCGCCGACATCGACCTCGACGCACTCATGGGGCCGGCGCGCGTCGTTGTCGTGCGCGCCGAGACGTCGCTCCCGGGTCGGGTCGGCGAACTGGTGTCGCTGCTGCCGATCGGCGGCCCCGCCGTCGGCGTGACGACCCGAGGTCTGCGCTTCCCGCTGCGGCGCGAGGACCTGCACCCGGGCACGACCCGCGGCGTGAGCAACGAGTTCACCGAGCCGGAGGCCGTCGTCGCGCTCGAGACCGGCGTGTTGCTCGCCGTACAACCCGAATACCGGGGGCAGCCGTGATCCGTTGGCCCGCACTGCTCTTTGCCGCTGCGCTCGCACTCGCCGTGGCCGCGTGCGGAGACGATTCAGGCTCGTCCGGCGCCGAAGCGGTGACGCTCACACTCGTCACCCACGACTCGTTCGCCCTGTCCGAGGACACCCTCCCGGCATTCACTGACGAGACCGGCATCGAAGTGGAGGTGGTGCCCGCGGGCGATGCCGGGGCTGCGCTCAACCAGGCGATCCTCACCAAGGACGATCCGTTGGGTGACGTCTTCTTCGGCGTCGACAACACCTTCTTGTCGCGCGCGCTCGACGAGGACCTCTTCAACGCTTACAGGTCGTCCGAGCTCGCCAAGGTGCCGGCGGAGTTCCAGCTCGACGACGAGCACCGGGTGACCCCCATCGACTACGGCGACGTGTGCGTGGACGTCGACCGCGAATTCTTCGCGGCCGGCGACGTTCCTCGTCCGCGCACGCTCGACGATCTCACCGACGACGACTATCGCGGGATGCTCGTCGTCGAAGACCCCGCCACCTCGTCGCCCGGCCTCGCCTTCCTGTTGGCGACCATCGCCGAGTACGGCGCAGACGGATGGCGCGGTTACTGGGAGCAGCTGCGCGCCAACGACGTCTCCGTCACCGCAGGATGGGAACAGGCCTACAACGGCGAGTTCTCCGCCGGGGAAGGCGCGGGCGACCGGCCCCTCGTCGTCTCGTACGCGTCGAGCCCGCCGGTTGCGGTCTACTTCTCCGACCCCCGTCCCGCCGCTTCCCCGGTCGGGGTCCTGCTCGACACGTGCTTCCGGCAGATCGAGTTCGCGGGGATCCTCGACGGCACCGGGCACGAAGCCGAAGCCCGACAACTCGTCGACTTCATGCTTTCGCGGCGCTACCAGGAGGACCTGCCACTCAACCAGTTCGTGTTCCCGGTCCGTGAAGACGCCGCGCTGCCGCGCGTCTTCACGAAGTTCGCCGAAGTGGCTGAAGACCCGCTGTCGATCCCGGCGGAGGAAATCGGCGAGAACCGCGACCGCTGGATCGAGGAGTGGCGCGAGACGGTCCTGCGATGACCTCTGCGCCCAAGTTCTTGCCTCAAACCGCAAGGGGCGGAAGGCGCGTGTGGGCCTTCGCGGTGGTGCCGCTCGGGTTCCTGGCGGTGTTCTTCGTCTACCCGGTCGTTGCGATCCTGGGCCGCGGGCTCATGCCCGACGGGTCGGTCGACCTGAGCCCGCTGGGCGAGGTCGCGCGTGACGCGTCGCTACGCGACGTCGTGTGGTTCACCGTGTGGCAAGCGGCGTTGTCGACGGTGCTCACCGTTCTCGTCGCGTTGCCGGGCGCGTACGTGCTGGCGCGGATCAGGTTCCCGGGTCGGAGCGTGGTGCGAGCCCTGGTCACCGTGCCGTTCGTCCTGCCGACCGTGGTCGTCGGCTCGGCGTTCCTCTCCGTACTCGGCGCCGGCGGCCCGCTCAGCGGGCTCGACCTCGACCAGAGCCTCACCGCGATTCTCGTCGCCCACGTCTTTTTCAACTACGCGGTGGTCGTGCGGGTCGTCGGCGCTCTCTGGGAGCACCTCGACCCCCGGCCCGAAGAGTCGGCCCGGATGCTCGGTGCCAGCCACCTCCGCGCCTTCATCGCAGTGACGCTGCCAGCCCTGCGGGGAGCGCTGGCGGCGGCGGCATCGATCGTCTTCCTCTTTTCCTTCACCTCGTTCGGCGTGATCCTCATCCTGGGCGGGCCGCACTACTCCACGCTCGAGACCGAGATCTACCGCCAGACCGTCGAGCTGTTCGACCTCCCGGTGGCGGCTGCGCTCACGATCGTTCAGTTGCTGGCGGTGCTGGCGCTGCTGGCGGTGTCGACCACGGCCCAGGGCCGGGAAGCGAGCGGGCTGCGCTTGCAGGGGGCCGCCGAAACCGCGCGCCCGCCACGCGGCGCCGGCGCGCGCATGCTCCTCGCGACCAACCTCGCGGTCATGGCCGCGCTGCTCGGCGGGCCGTTGGCGGTGCTGGTGGCGCGTTCGTTCGCGACGAGCGGCGGACCGTCACTCGGGTTCTACCGTGCGCTGGGCGAACTGCGCGCAGGAAGCACGGTTTTCGTCCCGCCCGTCGAAGCGATCCGCAACTCGATGGTCTTCGGCGCGGTGGCCACGGTCATCGCGGTGGTCGTCGGCGGCCTCGCCGCCGTCGTGCTGGTCAGCGGCGGGCGCGGCGTTCCGGCGCGACTCGCCCGTGCTTTCGATTCAGTGCTGATGCTGCCCCTGGGCGTGTCGGCGGTGACCGTCGGTTTCGGCTTCCTGATCGCGCTCGACGAGCCGCCCCTCGACTTGCGCTCGCGTCCGGTCCTGATCCCGATCGCGCACGCCTTGGTCGCGATGCCACTGGTGATCCGAATCATGGTGCCGACACTGCGCGCCATCGACCCCCACCTGCGGGAATCCGCCGCGACGCTCGGCGCGTCGCCGGCCCGGGTGTGGCGCGAGGTCGACCTGCCGGTGGTGGCCCGGACCGGACTTGTCGCCGCGGGCCTTGCGTTCGCGGTCTCGCTCGGCGAGTTCGGAGCGACGATCTTCATCGCTCGGCCCGACTACCCCACACTCCCCGTCCTCATCTTCCGGCTGCTCGGCCAGCCCGGGACGGTGAACTTCGGCGCCGCCATGGCCGCGAGCGCGATCCTCATGGCGCTCACCGCGATCGTCGTGCTCGTCTTCGACCGCCTCCGCCTCGGCACCGTCGGCGAGTTCTGACGTGCTCGCCGTCGAGCAGTTGACGGTGCGGTACGGCGAGATCGCCGCCCTTGATCGCGTCGCCCTCGACGTCGCCGACGGCGAGATCGTCGCGTTGCTCGGTCCGAGCGGCAGCGGCAAGACGACGCTGCTGCGCGCGGTCGCCGGGCTCGAATCGCCGACCGCCGGGCGCATCACGTGGGACGGCACCGACCTCGCCGGCATCCCTCCTCACCGCCGCCGGTTCGGGCTGATGTTCCAGGACCACGCGCTGTTTCCGCACCGGGACGTGCTCGGCAACGTTGCCTTCGGGCTCCGCATGCTGCACCGGTCACGCGCCGAGATCGACGCCCGCGCCCGTGAGGTGCTGGAGGCGGTCGCGCTCGACGGGCTCGAGCACCGTCCGATCAGCCGCCTTTCCGGCGGCGAGCAACAGCGCGTTGCCCTCGCCCGCGCGCTGGCGCCCGCGCCGCGCCTGCTGATGCTCGACGAGCCTCTCGGTTCGCTCGACCGGGAACTACGCGAACGGCTGACCGCCGAGCTGCGCACCGTGCTCACCGGTCTCGGAGTGACAGCGCTGTTCGTCACCCATGACCACGACGAGGCGTTCGCGGTGGCCGACCGCGTCGCGATCATGCGCGCGGGCGCGGTCGAGCAGATCGGTGCCGCGCAGGACGTGTGGTGCCGGCCGGCCACCGAATTCGCCGCTCGCTTCCTCGGCTACAACGTCACGGCCGCGCTCGGCGGAGGAGGACGCGCCGCGGTGCGACCCGAGGCGCTCCGGCTCACCGCCGACGGCCCCGTTGCCGGCGTCGTCACTACCCGCACGTTCCGCCGCGATCACTTCCTCGTGCGGGTCGACGTCGGCGACGGCGAGCCGATCGACGTCGCGGTCGCCGACGGCGACCTCCCCGACGTCGGCACGTCCGTCAGCCTCAGCCCCGACCCGAACGGCCTCGTCGCCTTGTAGACGCCACGCGAGGTCAGGCGTCGCGGTCGAGGTCGAGGGCGAGCGAATTGATGCAGTAGCGCTGACCGGTCGGTTCGGGACCGTCGGGAAAGACGTGGCCGAGATGACCGCCGCACCGCCGGCACCTCACCTCGGTGCGCACCATGCCGTGACTGCGATCTTCGATGGCTTCGATGGCGTCAGCGACCGCGGGCTCGTAGAAGCTGGGCCAGCCGGTTCCCGACTCGAACTTCGTCTTCGCGCTGAACAACGGCGCGCCGCACGCTGCGCAGCGGTACATGCCGTCGTCCTTGGTGTAGGTGTACTCGCCGCTGAACGGCGGCTCGGTGCCCGCCCGGCGCAGCACTTCGTACTGGGCCGGCGTCAGCTCCTTCCGCCATTCCTTTTCGGTCTTCTCGACTTCGTGGGTGCTCATGGCGCCTCCGCGGGGGTCGTCGCCATTGTTGCGCGCCCGCGACCGGCCGATGTCGCCGCATGCACATCGTCGACCAGCGCGGCCCGATCGGCCCGCAGCTCGGGGAGCCGGGCCCGGCGGCTGGTCACCGCGTACCAGCCTCGCCCGACTCGGATCAGCCGGTGGAGCTGCTCGATGACGTAGACGAAGGCGAACCCGAACACCGGTGCGGCGCAGAAGACGAGCAGCCCGGGCCCGAACCCGCCCCGGCCGTCGAAGACGAGGTGGGTGGCCGGCGTCAGCGGGAAGCTCGCCACCGCCAGCACCGACGCGATGAACCCGCCTGCGTCGAACGTGGCGATCAGGATCCACGTCAGCGGGAACACGAGTATCCCCACCAGCACCCGCACGGTGCCCTTGGTGACGGGACTCGCGACCGCGAATCCAGCCACCAGCACGATGAGCGCCGGCACGGCGTTCATGAGGACACCGGCAAGTGCGAGGGGCGCCAGGATCACGAAGACGACCGCGAGGCGAATGAAGCGCCACACGATCGTGCGGATCTCGGCGGGGGGAACGAGCTGGTCGTCGGTGACGCCGACGAGGCTGAGACCGAGCCAGTAC
>JBOGFL010000442.1:0-5787 GCA_050743285.1 Acidimicrobiia bacterium | reverse complement strand
GAGCGACATCGTGGTCTCGAGCGCGGTCGACATCTTCGACGCCCACCTCGAAGACGATCCCGACGCCCTCGATCGTCTGCGGGGCGACGCCGACGTGCCGGGGGTCGCCGCCCTCGAAGAGGAAGCGTGACCGCCCGACCGCGGGGCGAAGGGGTCGCCGTTCTCGCGTTGCTTGCCGCTCTTCGTGACGTTCCCCGGTGGCGATCACTACGACGCCTAATTCGACGGGACCAATGTCCAATCGTCGGTTGTCATCGACACGACCGTCGACTTCCTCGACCTCTCCCTCAAGGGCGACGACGAGGCCCTGACCCGCCTCGAGACCGACGCCGACGTCCCCGGTGCCACAACCTTTGAAGAGGAGACCCGACGCGCCTCGCGCGCAGTCCTCCACGGGTCGCGCCGCGTCCCCTAGGTTCTCCGGTGATGCAGGGGGGGAAATTCGGCGCCGCGGTGACCGCGGCATTGCTCGCCACGGGTGTACTTGCCGCGTGTAGTGACGACGGCGACGGCGGGGGCGCCGAGCCGGCCGACGCGGGACCGATCACCGAGTGCGACTGGCCCATGTGGGGCTACGGGATCGAGCGCTCGTTCTCGACGACGTGCAGCACCGGGATCAATCCCCGGACTGCCGGCGACCTCCGGCGGCGCTGGTTCTTCAACGCCGAAGACGTCGTGACCGCGACCCCGGCGGTTGTCGGGGACACCGTCTACACCGGCGACTGGGCCGGCGTTTTCTACGCACTCGATCGCGAGGACGGCACCGAGCGCTGGCGGTACGAGACCGAGCCACACGCCAACGTGTATTCGGGACAGATCGTGTCGTCGCCCGCGGTCGCCGACATCAGCGGTGAGCGAACCGTCTACTTCGGCGGCGGCAAGACTTTGTACGCGCTGCGGGCCAAGGACGGCTCGGTGCGCTGGAGCCATGAGCTCGGAACCGAAGGCGACCCATCGGATCCCACCGAGATCGAGTCGTCACCGGTGGTCGTCGAGGACGGCGGCGACGCGACGGTGATCGTCGGATGGGACGTGCACAACAGCCGGGCCGGCGAGCCCGCCGGGGTCGTTGCGCTCGACGCCACCAACGGCGACGTCAAGTGGGAAACGGTGCTCGCACCGACGGAGGGCGACGACGGCACCGGGTCCGGTTGCGGCGACGTGTGGGGCTCCCCGACCGTCGATGTCGGCCGCGGCCTCGTGTTCGCGGGCACCGGCGACTGCCCCCTCTCACCCGAGGGCTGGGGACGGTTCGCCGCCGCGCTCGTCGCCCTCGACCTCGAGTCGGGCGAACCAGTGTGGTCGTACCAGCCGCGGGGCCCCAACAACGACGACTTCGACTTCGCCGGCGCGCCGAACCTCTTCGGCGGTGCCGAAGGAACGCCGCTCGTCGGCCTTGGCAACAAGGACGCCGTGTACTACGCGGTGGAGCGCGACTCGGGCGAGCTCGTTTGGCGCACCCAAGTCACCGAACCCGGCCTCGAGCGCCCGGGCACTAACTTCTCGACCGGCGGATTCATCGGGGGGACCGCCTACGCCGACAGCATCATCGTTGGCGGCACCGCGGTCGGCGGCTCGCCGTTCCTGCACGCACTCGACGCCGAGACCGGCGACATCCGCTGGCAGGCCGACGACCCCGCCGCGACCTACGCCGCCGCCGCCGAAGCGGGCGGTGTGGTCTTCATCGGCGGGACCGACTTCACGTTCCGGGCGCTCGACCTGCGCACCGGCGAGATCCTGTGGTCGGAGGAGATGATGGGCGCGGTGTCGGGGGGCGCCGCCATCGCCGGCGACGACGTCGTGGCGGTGGCCGGCATCCGGGAGCCCGGCCTCGACGAGCCCAGCCGGACCAGCGGCGTCTACCTCTTCTCCTTGGCGGGCGAGCCGGTGGCGAGTAGCACGACGACCGCGGCCGGCGAAGGGCCGCTCGAGAACGCCCGCCTCGAACCGCCGTTCCCACGCGAATGCGTCGACTCCCCGTGCGAGATGGGGTTCGACCTGAAGTCGAGTCCCGAGGCGCCCGACCCGCAGGCCACGCTCACCATCGAATCCGACCCGTTCACGATCACCGTCGAGGCCGAGGGCCTGGGAACACCGCAGGGCTGGCTCCGGCCCGGCAGTCCCGCCGCCGAGGTCGGTGCGACGGTGTTCGGCGTCTTCATCTCCGATCGTGACGACGACCCGAACGGCGGCGGCCTCGTCTGCGTGCTCGACGACTCCGGTCGCTGTTCGGGCGGGACGATCCCCCGCGCCGCCCCTTCCTACAACCGCATCACGATCGTGGCCATGAAGGACGCCCGCACCGAACCCACGCTCGCCGACGGCTTCGACCGTCTCGTGTCGACGATCTCGTTCGACCCGCCACTACGCCCAACTTCGGAGGACTCATGAGACGCTGGCTGCCCGTGCTCACCGCCGTGCTCGCACTCGTTGCTCTCGCGTGCGAGGACGACGGCGGCGGGGACACGACGTCCGATACCGGCGCCGACACCAGCGGCAACGCGGAGACGCCGAGCGCACCAGCGGAGCCGGTCATGTTCAACGGCGAGGGCAACAACCTCAATGCCTACGACTCGCAACCGCCGTTCGAGAAGCAGACCGTGATCACCAACCACGAGGACGACCCCGACGGTCTCGACATCAACGCCCAGATCTGCTTCTTCCCCGACGGATCCGAACGCTTCATCGCCGGTGAGGACACCGGCCAGCCCGACCCGCCGCAGGGTTGGGGCATTTTCCAACTGTCGGGAGGGGCGATCGGCGACTTCTCGGCGACCCAGATCGGCAAGCTGACCCCGACGTACCAGGGCTCGTTGGACAACGCCGAGAACTACGGGTGCGGCTTCCTCTCTGACGGACGCATCTTGACGACCGACATCGGCAACCAGGCCGAGGGAACGGGCAACGGCCAACTGATCGTGTGGTTCCCGCCCGACTTCGGTGAGGCGTCGCAAGCCGAGAGCAACGAGGTGCCGTACTGCAAGATCGACACCGCGATCGGCACCGCCGGACAGATCTACGTCGACAACGACGACAACGTCTACGTACCGTCCGCGCGCGATGCGACAGTCGGTGTCTTGAAATTCACCGGCCCGTTCCCCACCTCGGACGACGCATCCGGTGGCTGTGGCCGCACCGACTCGACCGGCGCGCCGCTCGCCGACACGGTCAACGTCGAGAAATTCATCGAACCCACCGAGCTCGTCTCGACCCCGAACGGCATCGTGCCCTCACCCGACGGCGGCTTCAACGTTTCGAGCGTGATCAACGGGACCATCGGCGAGTTCGACGCCGACGGCAACTTCCTCCGCCTCGTCCTTCAGCCGCCCGAAGGGGAAACGCTCGGCGAGGAGCCGTTTTCGACCGGCACGCCGCTCGGTCTCGGGATCGACAGTGACGGGACGCTCTACTACGCGGACATCGGGATCGTGATCAGCGCCGACGGCATCGGCCCCGGCGACGGCACCGGCAAGGTCCGCCGCATCGTGTTCGAGAACGGCGAGCCACTGGAACCGGAGACGCTCGGAGGTGACCTCGCCTTCCCCGACGGGATCGGGATCCTCGAGTAACTCGCGCGGCGACTGCCGCGTCGTGCAACACTCGGGCCTCGGCTGTGAAACACGACCGGACACTCGCGCTTGCCGGCTACGCGTCCCTCGGCGCGGGCGCGGTCCATGCGGTCGCGATCGGCATGCACCGCGAGCACCGGCAGGCGGTGCTGGCCTTCACCGTGGTCGCCGCCTTCCAGCTGGGTTGGGGCGCGCTCGCCCTGAACCGGTCGGATCGCTGGTTCGCGGCCGCCGGCGTGATCGGCAACGCACTCCTCGTCGGCGGCTGGGTGCTGGCCAAGACCGCCGGCATCGGGTTCATCAACGGCCTCGAGACCGCCGAGGGCGTCCAGCTCGCCGACGGCATGGCCGCCCTCCTCGCCGGCCTCGCGGTGATCGGCGCCACCCGGACCGCACTCGGGTGGGCGCACGACGCCGAGCGCCTCGAAGCCGCCCGTCCTCTTGCGTCGAGCGCGACCGTCGCGATCGCGGGGCTCGCGGTGCTCGGCATGGTCACGGCCGGGAGCCACAGTCATGACCACTCCGACGACGAGGCCGGTCACGCCCACGGTGACGGCGCGACCGACACCCACACGGCGCAGGCCGTCGCACCGGTGCCGTACGACCCCACGAAACCCGTCGACCTCGGCGGTGTGGAGGGCGTGACGACGAGCAGCAGGCCCGGGCCGAGGCCCTCGTGACCGCGACGATCGCCGATCTCCCTCGGTACGCCGACCCGGCAGCCGCCGAAGCCGAGGGCTACCGCTGGGTCGGCGACAACACCGGCGAGATGCACTGGATCAACTGGTCGTACATCAACGACGGCCGGATCCTCGACCCCGATCACCCCGAGTCGCTCGTCTACCGGAACGAGGGCGGCCAGCGCGTGCTGGTCGCGGCGATGTTCATGCTTTCGGACGCCGACACCCTCGAGACCGCGCCCGACGTCGGCGGCAAGCTCACGCAGTGGCACGTCCACGGCGACCTGTGCTTCACCGACGACCCGGTCGCGGCCCGGCTCGCGGGATTCGTGTCGACCGACGAGCCGTGCGGGGCGCCGCTCGCCAAGCGCGCCGCCATGCCGATGATCCACGTGTGGATCGTCCCCCACGAGTGCGGCCCGTTCGCCGCCCTCGCCGGCATCGGCGGCGGGCAGATCGCCCCCGACGAGCAGCGCCTCTGCGACCGCGCCCACGGCCGCGGCCTGCTGTAAGCGGGCCTGGCCGAACGCAGGGTCGGGAGGGGCGGCGGTGCCGGTCATCCGGTCCCGGAGACTGCGACGAACAACTTGAGCGGCCTCGCCCCACCCCGGGGCGGGGAGCCGGAGGGCGCCTGGGTGTTCAGGAGATTCGGGGTGATCACCGTCGCTTTGGGCCTGGGATTGGCCGCGTGCAGCAACTCCGACCAGTCGGGGCCGGAGGCGGCCGCCCCGGACGACGGCGGCAACCAGCCTGTCGAACAGCCCGGCGTCACCGACACCGAGATCCGGGTGGGCGGCGTCGCCTCCCGCACCAACGACCTCGGGACCGACTACGGCGCGATCTTCGACGGCGCCAACGCGTATTTCGAGATGCTCAACTCCGAGGGCGGCATCTACGGGCGCGACATCGAGCTGGTGTCGGAGCGCGACGACATGCAGAGCAACAACCAGGCCGAAGTACAGGGCCTTCTCGCGCAAGATGACCTGTTCGCAGTCCTCCCCGTCGGGACTCTCCTCTTCTCCGGCGCGCCCCTGCTCACCGAGGCCGGTGTCCCGACCTTCGGCTGGAACGTCAACCCGGAGTGGAACGACGGCGAGAACCTCTTCGGCAATGTCGGCTACATCTGCTTCGACTGCCCCAGCGTGAAACTGCCGTGGATCGCCAAGACCCTCGACGCCGAACGGATCGGCGTGCTCGCCTACGCGATCCCGCAGTCGTCCGACTGTGCCGAGAGCTTCGCGCAGTCCTTGGTGCGCTACCCGACCGCCGAGCTCGTCGTCGACGACCGCAGCCTGCCGTTCGGCGTGACCGACCTCAGCGCCGACGTCGCGCGCATGAAGGACGCCGACGTTGATCTGGTCGCGACCTGCATGGACCAGAACGCCACGCTGACGCTCGCCCAGGAGATGCGGCGTCAGAATCTCGACGCTGTTCAGTACCTCTCGAACGCGTACGACCACGAGTTCATCGCCGAGTACGGCGAGCTGTTCGAGGGCTCGCTCGTGACCACGCCGTTCGCGCCGTTCGAGACCGAGAAC
>JBOGFL010000441.1:0-2196 GCA_050743285.1 Acidimicrobiia bacterium | reverse complement strand
CCGAGCTCCCGAGCGAGCTCGTAGACCCTGATCTTCTTCGTCGCCATCGCCTCGTTCTCCGGTCGCCTTCGCCGGCTCCGGCTCCTACGTCGGCGGTCGGCAAAGCCGCCGCCGCCGGTCATCTAGTTTCTCACGTAGCGTCAGTACTTCTGCAGGCGTGATTTCGCCCCGTAGCGCGCGTCCGAGCGCGCCCCGGGCACCTGCGGTGACCAGGCATTCGGCCGAGCACACCCACGCTCCTCGACCCGGCCCGCGGCCCACGGCCAGCGTGCCATCGGGGCGCCGGGCAAGCCGAGTGAGGTCGGCCGGGTCGTTGACCCGCCGGCACCCGACGCAGGTCCGCCGGGGCCGGTCGGGCGTCAGGCGCTTCCCTCCTCTTTGTTGTCCGGTGCCTCGGCGCCGGCTTCGGGCACCGCCACCGGCTCCGGCTCACCCGCCACCGGCGCCGGCTCGCCACTCTCGGCGGGGGCAAGGGCCTCGGCCGCGCTGTCGACGGCCGGCGCGGCGACCGCTGCTTCGGCACCGGATTCGGGAGTGCCCGCGCCGGCCTCGACGCCCGCGTAGCCCGCCTCGGCCGCGCTGATCGCCTCGCCGCCCCCGGCGGGTTGCCACACCAGCTCCCCGGATTCGCTGCGGACCCACTCCCCTTCGGCGTATTCAATCGGCTCACCCGACTCCTCTTCTTGGAGCTGGCTCTCGCTCTTGATGTCGACCCGCCACCCGGTGAGCCGGGCCGCGAGCCGCGCGTTCTGGCCTTCCTTGCCGATCGCGAGAGAGAGCTGGAAGTCGGGAACGATGACCTCGGCCGTTCCCGAGTCTTCGTGGATACGAACTTCGCGCACCCGCGCCGGTGCCAGCGCCTTCATGACGAACTCGGTGGCCTCGTCGCTGTACGGGACGATGTCGACCTTCTCCCCCCGCAACTCGTTCACGACCATCCGTACCCGCGAACCGCGGGCACCGACGCATGCCCCGACCGGGTCCACATTGCCGTCGTTGGAGGAGACCGCGATCTTCGTACGGTGTCCCGGCTCGCGCGCGATCGCCTTGAGCTCGACGATGCCATCGACGATCTCCGGCACCTCGAGCTCGAACAGCCGCTTCACGAGCCCCGGGTGCGTGCGCGACACGACGATCTGGGGGCCCTTGACGGTCTTGCGGACCTCGATGATGTAGGCCTTCAGCCGCGTGCCGTGCTCGTAGCGCTCGTTCTGCACCTGCTCGGCCTGCGGGAGGAGCGCCTCGACCTTGCCCAACTCGAGGAGCGTGTAGCGGGCGTCGGTCTGCTGGATCAGGCCGGTGACGATGTCGCCTTCCCGTCCCGCGTATTCCTCGTACTTCATCTCGCGCTCAGCCTCGCGGATCCGCTGCAGGATCACCTGCTTCGCCGTTTGCGCGGCGATTCGCCCGAAGTCGTCGGGCGTGTCGTCCCACTCGCGCGTGACATTCCCTTCCTCGTCGAGTTCCTGCGCGATCACGCGAATCTCGCCCGTCTCGACGTCGATCTCGACGAGGGCCTCTTCGGCGGAACCCGGCATGCGCTTGTACGCGGTGACCAGCGCGTTGGCCAGCGCCTCGAGCATGATCTCGATGCTGATGCCCTTCTCGCGCTCGATGTTCTCGAGCGCCTCGATCATCTCTGCGTTCATGTGTGGCTCGCCTTCTGACGCGCGCCGCCTGGCTTTGGTTGCGGGCCCCACTCGAACACGGTGCGGGCGTCGCGGATCGCGTCGTAGGAAAGGTGAACCGTCGCGCCGTCGACGGTGACGTCGATGCCGGAGTCGTCGGCAGCGATGAGAGTCCCGCGGTGACGAAGCGGCTCGGGATCGGCGGTCTTGACGACGACCTTCTCCCCCACCGCCCGCCGGAAGTGGTCGGGGCGACGCAACGAACGTTCGAGACCGGGACTCGTGACTTCGAGCGTGTAGGAGCCCGACACCCCCGAGTCACCGATGCCGTCGAGGAGCGGGGAGATGACCTCGCTGGCCGCGCTCAGGCCGTCGAGGTCGACGCCGCCGTCACGGTCGACGACGACCCGCAGGGTCCGCGCTCGCCCGCTGCCCTTGACCTCGACGTCGACGAGTTCGAGGCCGCGCGCGGCGAGCACGGGCTCGATCACGCTCGCAACCGCGTCGGGCTGGCTCATCGCACACCACCTCCTCTCCTGGTCGCCGGCGCAAGCGCCGACTCCACCGG
>JBOGFL010000440.1:0-10249 GCA_050743285.1 Acidimicrobiia bacterium | reverse complement strand
GTGTCGGGCCTGGCCGCCATCGCCACCCACCTGTTCCCGTGATCGCGAAGCCTGAGGAGCTCGCGCTGCGGAAGACCGCGCTGCGCGCGGAGCCGCTCGACCACGTCGAGCGCCTGGCCGCCTCGTGGTCGTTGCTGGCCGACCTCTGCTTCTCCGACCTCCTTCTCCTGGCGCCGGTGACCGGGGAACGCGGCCGCCGCTTCGTGGTGCTGGCCCAGGTGCGCCCGACGACGGGCCAAACGGTGTACCCGACCGACATGGTCGGGATCCTCGTCGACGAGAAGGAACGGCCGCTGGTGTCGCAGGCCTTTCGGACCGGCGAGATCGTCGACGGGGACGCGACCGCGCTCGGCTCGGCCGAGCGGTCCCGCGTCCAGTGCATCCCCGTGCGGCACGAGGGCGAAATCGTGGCGGTGGTGACCCGTGACCTGAACCCGGGCTCGGGCCGGCGGGCGGGGCACCTCGAGCGGCTGTACCTCGAGGTGTTCGACCGCCTGGCCCGGATGGTGGCGGCCGGCAGCTTCCCGTTCGTACGTGACGAGACCGAGGTCGAGGAGGCCCCCCGGGTCGGGGACGGGGCCATCCTCCTCGACCGGGAGAAGCGCATCCGGTTCGCGAGCCCGAACGCGGTGAGCGCCCTGCACCGCATGGGCATCCACGCCTACGCCGACGGGATGCGGCTGCGAGAGATCGGGTTCGACGAGGTCGGCGTGGTCGCGGCGTTCGAGGCGCGGGTTCCCATCACCGAGGAGCTCGAGCGGGGCGATACCTCGGTGCTGCTGCGGGCGATCCCACTCCTCGAGGACGGGCGCCCGGAGGGCGCGCTGGTGCTGGTGCGTGACGTCAGCGACCTCCGCCGGCGGGACCGGATGCTGGTGTCGAAGGACGCCACGATTCGCGAGATCCACCACCGGGTGAAGAACAACCTGCAAACGATCGCGTCGCTGCTGCGCCTTCAGCGTCGCCGATTGGAGTCACCCGAGGCGGCCCTGGCTGTCGCGGAGTCGGAGCAGCGCATCCGGTCGATCGGGATCGTGCACGAGATCCTTGCCCGCGAGCCGGGAGAGATGGTGCCCTTCCTCGATGTCGTTCGCCCGCTCGTGCGCATGGTCGAGGAGACCTTTGTCTCACCGGAGACCCGGCTGGGCTTCGAGCTCACCGGCGACCCGGGCGAGATCCGGGGAGCCGTCGCGACGCCGCTCGCCGTCGTCCTGAACGAACTGGTGCAGAACGCGGTCGACCACGCGTTTCCCCGCCGGGGCGACGAGGTGGTCGAGGGGAGGGTGTGCATCAGCTTCGTTCGCGGCGGGAGCCAGCTGGTGGTTGATGTCGTCGACGACGGGGTCGGCCTGCCGCCCGGGTTCTCACTCGAGCGGTCGAAAGGTCTGGGCCTGACGATCGTCGACGCCCTGGTGACGAGCGAGCTCGCCGGCACGCTCGCGCTGGAGGACGGGAACGGGACCCGGGCCCGCCTGCGGGTGCCGCTCGAACGGACGGCGCCGGTGGATCTGTGAGGCCGGCCCGGGCTGACGAACGTCTTTAGGATCTACAGCTAGTTGGCGGCGAGTCGCTGGTTGGCCACCCAGGTCTTGCGGAGCTTTCGCCGTTCCTCTTCGGTTGTGCCGCCCCAGATGCCCGCTTCCTGGTTGGTCGCCAAGGCGAACTCGAGGCACTCGCCGGTGACGGGGCACGCGGTGCAGATCCGCTTGGCGGTGTCGATCTGCTCCAGGGCCACACCGGTGGTGCCGATGGGGAAGAACACGTCGGGATCGGAGTCCCGGCAGGCGGATCGTCCCCGCCACGCCGCCTCGTCCCAGTCGTGGGTGCGGATCCACGTCAGCGCCACGGACCCTCCGGTCGTCGCCTTCGAGCCGGCCCGGTTCGGGCCCGCCCGCTTCCATCTCGTCCTCGGGGCAGCCCTCGAGGCGCGGTCGACACTAGAACCCGATTCTCATCCGCGCAAGGGGTCTGACCTGGGGTTTTGACTGCCCGTGGTCAGGCTTCGCCGTTCGTGGCCGGCACGACCAGCGTCAGGGCGTCGGGTTCGTAGGCGATGTGGAGCCGCTCGGCCTCACCGAGGTAGTCGCCGTCGACCTGGTAGGGGACCGCGCGCTCGCCGACCACGGTGAAGTGGTCGAGGTCGTTGCGCTGCACCACGTTGCGGTGGCGGTCGAAGGCCCGCCCCTTCCGGACCGCCGAGGCCGCCAGGCGCAGGAGCAGGAAGGGGGCGATCGACCGCAGCAGCGTGAGCGACAGCCGGCTGTCGAGCCCGACATCGGCGTTGACGTGGAGGGGACGGTTCCCGAGGTACGACCACGGCCGCTGGTTGGAGACGATGGCGAAGGTGGACGGCCCGACGACCTCCCCGTCGGGCAGCTCGACCCGGAACGGCGGCCGCTCGTAGCGGCGGAGGAGGGTGTCGATGGTCGCGAGCACGAAGAGCGGGTGGGCGAGGTAGCGCTTGAGGGTGGTGCCGCGCCGCTCGACCTCGTGGATCACGGCGGCGTCGAAGCCGATGCCGCAGTGGAAAACGAAGCGCCGTCCCTCGACCGACCCAAGGCCGATGCGGCGGAACGAGTGCCGGTCAAGGGAGTCGAGCAGCTCGCTGGTGGCGTCGATGGGGTCGAGGGCGACGCCGATCGAGCGGGCGAAGACGTTCGTCGATCCGCCCGGCAGCGGCGCGAGCGCGGTCTGCGACCCGGCCAGGCCGTCGGCGGCTTCGTTGAGCGTGCCGTCGCCGGCGAGCACGACGACAGCGTCCATCCCGTCATGGGCGGCGGCCCGGGCCAGGCGGGTGGCGTGACCGCGCCGGGTTGTCTCGGAAACCGTCAGGACGTGATCGGAGCCGAGCGCCTTCTGAATGACGACCCGGCGGCGCGCCGTGACCGACGACGCGGTCGCGTTGACGATCAGGAGGACGCGCAAGGCACGCAGGCTAGCGGTGGGCCCGTGACGGGAGTCGTAGCCTCGCCGGGTGCTTCGCGACTCATTGACCGCGCTCCGGGCCGAGGTCAGCGCGTGCCGGGCCTGTCCGCGCCTCGTCGCGTGGCGTGAGCAGGTTGGCAGGGAGAAGCGCGCCGCCTACAGAGAAGAGGAGTACTGGGCCCGGCCGGTGCCCGGCTTCGGCGACCCGAAGGCAACGGTGCTCATCGTCGGGCTGGCGCCCGCGGCTCACGGGGGCAACCGCACCGGCCGCATCTTCACGGGGGACCGATCGGGGGACTGGCTGTTCGGCGCGCTCCACCGGGCCGGCCTTGCCAACCAGCCCACGTCGACGTCCCGCGACGACGGTCTGCGCCTCCAGGGTGTCTACATCGCCGCGGCGGTACGGTGCGCGCCGCCTCACAACAAGCCCGCGCCCGACGAACGGAGTCGCTGCCTCCCGTACCTGGCCCGGGAGCTGGCCTTGCTGCGCCAGGTACAGGTGATCGTGGTGCTCGGTGCGTACGCCTACGACGCGGTGGGGCGGGTGCTCGCCGAGATCGGTCAACCGCTTCCGAGGCCCCGGGCGCGCTTCGGTCACGGCGTCGAGGTGCCGGCGGGGCGGTACAGGATCCTCTGCTCGTACCACCCGAGCCAGCAGAACACCTTTACGGGCAAGCTCACCGAGCCGATGTTCGACGCGGTGTTCACGCGCGCCGGTCAGGTAGTGAGCGCGACGAGTTCACCTACCGCGTAGATGACCGAGACCACGGCGAGCATTGCGGCGACGGCGATACGGAGACGCCGGTCGGACGCGCGGATCGCGAGCCCGGCACCGATGCGGGCGCCCGGGATCACCGCGATCGCGAGGGGGATCGCGTAGCTCCAGTCGACCCGCCCGAAGATTGCGTGCGTGATGGTCCCGGGGACCGCGAAGATCCCGACGCACGCTAACGAGGTCGCGACCGCCTCCTTGATCCCGAGCTTCGCCCAGGCGACGAATCCCGGCACCATGAAGATTCCACCGCCGATGCCGAGCAACCCGCTGAGCCCACCGGCGACGACGCCGATCGAGCCGAGCACCGCCGGCGTCGCGTGCGGCCGGGCGTTGGTGGCGTCATCGACGGGCAGCGGCTCGCCGGTCTCCTCGGGGCCGGTGGCGCCGCCGCGGGCGAGCCGGACCGCAGTCCAGCCCACGAGCACCGCCACCGTGAGGAGCAAGAGGTGACCCTCGCCGGGGATCGCGGGCGCGAGCGCGGCGCCGGCGACGGCGGCGGCGACGCCGAAGCCGGCGGTCCAGGCCACGACGCGGGGGCGAATGAGCTGCTCCTGCTGGTAGCGGAGCGATCCGCTGATCGCCGACGGGATGATCGAGGGGAGCGTCGTCCCGACGGCGACGAGCGCGGGGACCCCGAGGGCCCGGAGTGCGGGTTGCGAGATGACCGCGCCGCCGACGCCGAACATTCCCGAGAGGATCCCGGTGATGAGCCCGACGAGCAGCGTGAGGATCGTCGACCACGGCTCGCTCATCACTCGAAAGTACTTTCCGCCGGTAGGCTGACCTCATGTCGCGCGACCTGAGGCTCCGGGGCGTCTACATCCCGCTGATCACTCCGTTCGCGGCCGACGGCTCGGTTGCGCTCGACGCGGTCGAGCGGCTCGCGAACGAGTACCTCGAGGCGGGTGCGGCGGGCATCGTGGCGCGCGGCACCACCGGTGAGACGCCGGCGCTCGACGCCGATGAGCGCCAACAGGTGATCGACGTCTGCGCCCGCGTGTGCGACGAGCGAGGCGCGCAGCTGCTCATCGGTATCGGTACCAACAACACCGCCGGTACCGCGGCCGCGGCCGCGGCGCTGGCCGGGACGCCGGCGTTGGTGGCGGCGCTCGTCGTCGTTCCCTATTACGTGCGACCGTCGGAAGACGGGATAGTGGCGCACTACCGGGCCGTGGCCGAGGTCAGCCCCGTGCCGATCGTCCTCTACAACGTCCCGTCCCGGACCGGGCGGGCCCTCAGCGCGGGCCGCGTCCTCGAGCTGGCCGCGGAGGCGAAGTTCGCCGGCATCAAGCAGGCGATGAGCTCGATTGATGTGGACACGTTGCAGCTGCTCGCCGGCATCCCCGAAGGCTTCGCGGTGCTCGGCGGCACCGACGATTTCCTGTTCCCACTGGTGCTCATGGGCTCCTCGGGGACGATCTGCGCCACTGCCCACGTCTGCACCGAGCGGTTCGTGGCGATGATCGAGTGCGGGCTGGCGGGCAAGGTCGACGAGGGCCGCGCCCACGCCGAGGCGCTGTTGCCGGTCACCCAGGGCTGTTTCGCCGAGCCCAACCCGATGCTCTTCAAGGGCGTGCTGCACGCCCAGGGCCGGATCCCGACGCCCGACGTCCGCCTGCCGCTGGTGAACGCCTCGGCGGGCGCGATCGAGCGGGCGCTGACCGCAATCGACAAGGCCTCACACTGAGCCGCCGCGCCGCGGGTGTGCTGCTGGCCGCGGCGGCGTGGACGCTCTTCATCTGGCTCGCCCGTGTCGCCAACATCGTCGGCGACGAAGACCGTTCGGCCGGGTTCAAAGTCGTCCACGTCGTGCTCGCGGCCGTCTCGGTGGTCTTCGCCATCGCCGTCGGCTGGATCGGGATCAACGCACTGCGGTCAGACCGCCCGACATAGGCCGAGCGCGCGAACCCGGGGGCCGGCGCGTTCCGCGCCAGGTGTGACGTTTCAATACGACACGGTTGCGTCTCGGAATTGCCGGGGGTAAACGATCGCCCCAATGAGTTTCCAAGAACACGTGCAGGCCCGGGCCTACGACCGCCGGTGGCTCGTTCTCGCCGTCCTCTGTATGGGCCTCTTCGTCATCGTTCTCGACAACTCGATCCTCAACGTCGCCCTGCCGACGCTCGTACGCGACCTCGACGCGACCAACAGCCAGCTTCAGTGGTTCATCGACGCCTACACACTCGTGTTCGCGGGGCTCCTGCTCACCGCCGGCAGCCTGGGCGACCGCTTCGGACGGCGGGGTGCGCTGCAGATCGGCTTCCTCGTCTTCGGAATCGGTTCACTGCTCTCGGCAATGGCGGGCAGCCCGCACCAGCTGATCGCGGCTCGTGCGTTCATGGGCATCGGCGGCGCATTCATCATGCCGGCGACGCTGTCGATCATCACCAACCTCTTCCCGAGCAACGAGCGTGGGAAGGCGATCGGCATCTGGGCCGGCGCCGCCGGTCTCGGGGTGCTCGGGCCGCTCGTCGGCGGCCTGCTCCTCGACCACTACTACTGGGGCTCGGTCTTCCTGGTCAACGTCCCGGTCGTGGTGGTTGGCCTGATCGCCGGCATCGTGCTCATCCCGACCTCGAAGGACCCCTCGGTACCGAGGCTCGACCCGATCGGCGCGATCCTCTCGATCGCCGGCCTCACCGCGCTTCTCTACGCCATCATCGAGGCCCCCGAAGACGGCTGGACCGACGGCCCAATTCTTCTCGCCTTCGTCGTCGGCGGTGCGCTCCTCACCGGTTTCCTGCTGTGGGAGGCGCACAGCACGCATCCGATGCTCAATCTCGGCTTCTTCAAGAACCCGCGGTTCAGCGCCGCCAGCGCGTCGGTGACCCTGATCTTCTTCGCCATGTTCGGCTCGATCTTCCTCTTCACCCAGTACTTCCAGTTCGTGCTGGGTTACTCGGCCCTCGGCACCGGCGTGCGACTGCTGCCGTGGGCGATCATCATCATGACGCTCTCGCCGATCAGCCCCCGGCTCGCCCATCGCTTCGGCACCAAGGCGCTCGTGGCGGTCGGGCTCGGGTGCATGGGCGTCGGCCTGCTCCTCATGACGGGGGTCGACGCGAACAGCAGCTACGCCGACATCCTCTGGCGCATCGTGATCATGGCAGCCGGCATGGGCTTCACGATGGCCCCGGCGACGGAGTCGATCATGGGCTCGCTGCCGCTGGCCAAGGCGGGCGTCGGATCGGCAGTGAACGACACGACGCGTCAGGTTGGTGGTGCGCTGGGCGTGGCGATCTGCGGAAGCGTCGCGTCTTCGATCTACGGGTCCAAGGTAGGCGACGCGATCGCGAACGCGCCGGTCACGCCGCCCGCCGATGTCGTCACCGAGATCAAGAATTCACTCGGCGCGGCACTCGCGATCTCGGAGCGCTTCGGCACACCGGAGCTCGCCACTGCGGCCGAGAACGGCTTCGTCGACGGCATGCACGGCGGCGTCATCGTCGCCGGGGGCATGGCGCTGGTCGGCGTTGTTGTCGCGATCCTGTTCCTGCCGGGCCAGGCGCGGCCACAGGACATCGCCGCGCGTGAGGCCGAGTTCGCGGCGAGAACGGGTGGTGCGGCAGAATCGGGCACCGCGAGCGGTCCGACACCGTCGACCGCTCGGCGGTCGTGATGTCGGCCGGCACCGACGTCGAGGTCGAGGTTCGGGCGCCGGGAAGGCCTCGAAGCCGCGCCGCCGACGCGGCGATCCTCGACGCCACCGTGGACCTCTACGCCGACCTCGGGTTCGAAGGACTCAGCGTGAACGCAGTGGCGTCCCGTGCCGGCGTGAGCAAGGCGACGATCTACCGGCGGTTTCCGTCGAAGGTCGACCTGGTGCTGGCGGCGGCCACGCGGGCCGCGGACCGGGAGCACGGCGACGTCGACACCGGGAACGTCCGGGACGACCTCCGCGGCCATGTGAACGCCCTGGTGCGACTCTTGACCAAGACTGAGATCGGCCGGTGCGTCCCGACGATGGTTGCCGACAAGACCCGCAACACCGAGCTCGCAGCGGCCCACAACCGGTTCTCGGCCCGTCGCCGGGGCCGGGTGGTCGAGGCGGTGCGTCGCGGCCGCGAGCGCGGAGAACTTCGGCCCGACACCGACGCCGACCTGGTAGCCGACCTCGTCGTCGGCCCCGTTTTCTACCGCCACCTCGTGAGCGGCGGCCGGATCGACCGGGCGTACGCCGACCACCTGGTCGACGCCGTCCTCGCCGGATTCGTTGGTCTCCGGTAGTTGCCTCGGGGTCTTCCGTGGCGTACGTTCTCCCGGTTCGAGTGGCGGAGGACGTGATGGCTCGTCGTTCCCGGAATCTGTCTCCGCTCCAGAAAGGCTCAATGAAATGAGATGCAACCTGCGCACCGGGCTCCGAGCACTCGCGCTGGCGGCCGTCGCCACGGGTGCCGTCGTGGCCGGTGCCATCCCGGGTGACAGCCAGGAGACTGCAGGCTTCAGCGCCACGCAGGTCGGTGGGAGCGCGTTCGGCGTCCAGGCCGACGTCACCCGGGGATTCTTCGACGAGGGCGGCGCCATGCTCGACGTCGAGGGCCTGCTCGACGCGACCCGCAACGGCGACCGTGAAGCTGCCGAGCAGATCCTCTCCGACGCAGGGGTCGACGTGAACGCGTCTGCGCCGCAGGGCGCGGCCGTCTCGGCGTCCGTGGGGCCGGTGCCGACGGTCACGCTCCCGCCGGAAGGCGGCGGGCCGTTCACTGACTCGGTCCCGGGTGTCGACCTCGCCGTCGGCCCGGTGAGCATTGAGATCTCGGGTGGCATCGACGTGCTGACCGAAGGCGCGATCGGGCGGGGCGGCTTCTCGACGAGCTCGTCACGGGTGACGAGCTTCAACCCGGGGGAGTTCAAAACGCTACTGTTCGCCGCCGACCTCCTCGAGACTGAATGCTCGGCCGACATCGCGTCGGGCCCCCGCGGTTCCACCCGGTTCACCGCCGGCGAATCGCTCGATGGCGACATCCCTGACCTCCCGGCTCCGAACACGGTGCTGCTCGACGAGTCGAAAGAGGTGTCGAGCGGCGGCGGTTCGATCCTGATCGACTTGTTCCTGGTTGCCAACGAGCAGACGTTGACGCCCAACAGCATCACCGTGAGCGGCGCCCGGGGCGCGGCCCTGATCGAGCTTCGCGACGCGCAGGACAACGTCATCGCGACGATCTCCTTGAACGAGGTCGTGTCGCAGTCTCACTGCGACATCGTGCTGGCGCCGGTCGTCGAGCCGACCTTCACCGGGTAGGAGAGCCACCCGCAACCGCGGCCTCGACGAGCTCGTGCTGCTCGCGCTCGTGGACAGTCTGACTGCCTGAGGCGGGGCTGGCGCTCGCCGGCCGCGCGACGAGTTGCAGTGTGCGCCCGTCGGCGACGGCGCCGATGCGCTCACGCACGAAGCCCCAGGCGCCCATGTTGGCCGGCTCCTCCTGTACCCACCGCAGCTCGCGGGCGTTCGGATAGCGCTCGAGCGCCTCGCCGAGCTCGCGCTCGGGGAACGGGTAGAGCTGCTCCAAGCGGACCACCGCGACCGGCGCGCCCTGCTCGTCGCGGGCGTTCATCAGCTCGTGGCCGACCTTGCCCGTGCACAAGAGCACGCGCGACACACGTGCCGCCTCGAGATCGGCGTTGCGATCGTCCAGCAGGAGCTGGAACTTGCCGCCGGTGAAGGCCGCCACCGGCGACTTGGTGTCCGGCATCCGCAGGTAGCGCTTCGGTGTGAGCGCGATCATCGGCACCTTGCGGTCGGCGACCGCCTGGCGCCGGAGGGCGTGGAAGTACTGCGCTGCCGTGGTCGGGGCCACGACCCGCAAGTTTTCCTCGGCGCAGAGGGTGAGAAAGCGTTCGAGGCGGGCGCTCGAGTGCTCGGGCCCCTGACCCTCGAAGGCGTGGGGGAGCAGCAGACCGAGCGAGCTGTGTTGGCCCCACTTGTCCTCGGCGGCGACTATGAACTGGTCGATGACGATCTGGGCGCCGTTGGCGAAGTCGCCGAACTGCGCCTCCCAGCACACCAGGGCATCCTTGTTCGCGACCGAGTAGCCGTACTCGAAGCCGAGCGCGGCGTACTCCGACAGCACCGAGTCGTAGAGCATGTACGGGGCCTGGTCGGGCGCGATGTGCTCGAGGGGCACGTACTCGGTCTCGGTCTCTAGATCGACGAGTACCCCGTGGCGCTGGCTGAACGTGCCGCGGCGGGTGTCCTGGCCCGCCAACCGGACCGCGGTTCCCTCGAGCAGCAGGGAACCGAAGGCGAGGGTCTCGGCGAGCGACCAGTCGATCTCGTCGCCGTCGAACGCCAGCCGGTGGGCGCGGAGCTGCCGCTCGAGCTTGGGGTTGACCGCGAATCCCTCGGGCCACGTGGTGACCGCGTCGACGACCCGGGCAAGGATCGCCTGCTCGACCCCGGTCTCGGGGTCGAGCGGCCGCGACCCGGGTGCGGCGGGCGACGTCACGCGCGGCGGTTCGCTGTGGTGGGTTTCGGAGAACGCCTGCTCGAGCCGGTCGCGGAAATCGGCCAGCGCCTGCTCTGCTTCCTCCATCGTGAGGTCGCCGCGG
>JBOGFL010000439.1:0-1655 GCA_050743285.1 Acidimicrobiia bacterium | reverse complement strand
GCCGCTGCGGCGTTCGTCGGCTCCATAGGGCCCTCGGGCGCGACAGCGTCGAGCCACCGAGAGGCGCCGCTCATCGCGGACGATCCGGCCGCCGACAACACGGACGTCTACGCGTTCGTGAGCCCCGACCGGCCCGACACGGTGACGATCGTCGCCAACTACATCCCGCTCGAAGAGCCCGCCGGCGGGCCGAACTTCAACGAGTTCGCCGACGACGTCCTCTACGAGCTCAAGGTGGACAACAACGGCGACGGTCGCGAAGACGTGTCCTACCAGTTCGAGTTCTCCACGCGGACTCGAAACGGCGACACGTTCCTCTACAACACCGGCCCGATCGACACCCTCTCGGACCCGGACTGGAACCGGCCTCAGACGTACAAGGTCACCCGGGTTGCGAAGGGGAAGACCACGATCCTCGGCCGCACTCTGCCGACCCCCCCGGTCAACATCGGGCCGCGCTCGACCCCGAACTACGGCTCGCTCAGGCAGGCCGCAGTGCGGCAGCTGTCCGGTGGGATCAAGGTCTTCGCGGGTCAGAGCGACGACCCGTTCTACGTCGACCTCGGCTCGATCTTCGACCTGGCCGGCCTGAGGCCGTTCAACCCCGCCCACATCATCCCGCTCGCCGCGGATGACGGTGTGGACGGCGTCGGCGGCTTCAACACGCACTCGATCGTGCTGCAGGTTCCGATCAAGCAGCTGACCAGCGACGGGAAGCTGCACGCGGCCGACGAGCGGAAGGCCGTGCTCGGCGTGTACGCGACCGCGAGCCGGCAGCGCGTGCAGGTGATCGACTCGAACGGCAGGCGGCGCTCCAACGGCGACTGGGTGCAAGTCTCCCGCCTCGCCGAGCCGCTGATCAACGAGGTCGTGATCCCGCTCCGGAAGAAGGACCGCTGGAACGCGTCCGACCCCTCGAACGACGCGGACTTCGCGTCGCACTACACGAGCCCGGAGTTGACGCGCCTGGCGAACTTCCTCTACCCGGTGCTCGACAACGCGCCCGAGACGGGGCGGGGCGACATCGCCGCCATCCTGCTCACGGGCGTTCCGGGGCTGAACTTCACCGGCCCCACTCAGGCTGACCTCATCCGCCTGAACACCGGCATCGCACCGACCGCTGCGGTGGGTGCGGGGAACCGGCTCGGCGTCCTCGGCGGTGACTTCGCCGGGTTCCCGAACGGCCGCCGGCTCGAGGACGACGTGACCGACATCGAGCTCCGTGCCCTGACGTGCGGCTACGGGCCTGTCGTCGGTCCGCTGATCGAGAGCTTCGGCTTCTGTGCGGGCAACGCCAACCGGTCGCCGAACAACCAGCTCGCCGACGGGGTCGACGCGAACGACCGCCCGTTCAGCGTGTCGTTCCCGTACGTCCCGGTGCCTCACCAGGGCTACGAGCACGTCCATCACAGCTCGATGGGTGGGCCGTAGCGGAGCTGAACCGAGGGGCCCGCACTGCGGCTGCGGGCCCCTCTTCCTCCCGTCGCGGACAGAGACGATGACGAGACGACACCTTTTCGGAGCGGCGGCGCTGGTAGCGGCGTCGGCCGCTCTCCTCGGCGGGATCCTCGCGGGAAGCCCGGCCCCGGGATCCGCCTCCAGCCCCGACCCGGCGGCGACCGCCGGGCGACTGCTCGACGGATTCGCCGCCGGCG
>JBOGFL010000438.1:0-4183 GCA_050743285.1 Acidimicrobiia bacterium | reverse complement strand
GGGTAGGCACGACGGGCGTCCGGGTGGCGGCGCCCTTGCGCCTGTGACCGAAAAACGGCCCAATGGTGGGGTGGGCGAGCACGTGATCTCGGTCTTTCTGGCCGACGACAACGTCATCGTGCGGGAGGGCGTCCGGGCTCTGCTCGCGCTCGAGGACGATCTGGAGATCGTCGGTGTCGCGGCCGACTACGACGAGTTGGTGGCGGGCGCGGAGGCTGCCGCGCCGCAGGTGCTCGTCACCGACATCCGCATGCCACCCAGCTTCCAGAGCGAAGGCATCGACGCGGCCAAGGAGCTCCGCCGCCGGCACCCCGGCACCGGAGTCGTGGTGCTCTCGCAGTACGACGACCCCGAGTACGCGATCTCCCTCCTCAGCGACGGCGCCGCCGGCTACGCGTACCTCCTGAAGGACCGTATCGCCGAGGGCGACCAGCTGGCGCGGGCGGTCCGGGACGTCGCCACCGGCGGCTCGGTGCTCGACCCGAAGATCGTCGAGGCGCTGGTGCAGCCGGTTGCCGGCGACGGCGACCTCAGCGAGGCAGAAGAATCGCTCATGCGCCAGATCGCCGAAGGCCGACCGATCAAAGCGATCGCGGCGACGCAACAGACGACGCCGGCGTCGGTTGCGAGCGAGGTCGAACAGCTCTTCCTCAAGCTCTCGCAAGGCGCCACCGCCGGGACCGCGGGCTCGCTCCGGAGGCTGCGACTCCTGCACGAGGCGATCGTCGACCGCGAGGAGCAGGGCGAGACGCTGAGCCGGCTGCTACCGGGCGGCCTGGCCGAGAAGCTGCGGCGCGAGGGCCGCCACATCGGCGCGACCGAAGAGCTCGACGTCACCGTGTTGATGGCCGACATCCGCGGGTACTCGACGGTCGCCGAGAACGCCGACCCGAGCAGCCTGGCCGGCCAGCTCAACACGCACCGGGCCGAGATGAACCACGCGATCCTCGACGCGGGCGGCACCGTGATGCAGTTCGTCGGCGACGCGGTGATGGCCGTGTTCGGCGCGCCGGTGCCGCAACCCGATCATCCCGAGCGGGCAGTGCGCGCCGCCGCCGCGATGCACACCGCGCAGGAGACCGTGAACGATCGCTGGCAGGCCGAGGGCCTGACGCCGTTCGGCCTGGGCATCGGCCTTTCCACCGGACCGGTGGCGGCCGCGCTGCTCGGCTCCGAGGAACGGCTCGAGTACACGCTGGTCGGCGACACCGTGAACCTGGCCCAACGCCTTCAGGACTGGGCCCGTCCCGCGGGAACGACGGTGCTCAGCGAGGCGACGCTGAAGGCGCTGGAGGCACCCCCGGACTACGAGCCGCTCGAGCCCGCGCCGGTGAAGGGGCGCGCCGCGTCGGTGCGCGCATTCAAGATCTGTCCGCCCAAGTAGGGGAGGAAACCTGGTGACTGACCGGAGTTTGGTGCTCGAGACCCGAGCACTCCGCAAGACGTTTGAGTCGGAAGGCGCGCCAGTGCGAGCGCTGCGCGGCGTCGACATGACGATGCAAGCCGGCGAGTTCGTGGCGGTCATGGGCCCGTCGGGTTGCGGCAAGTCGACGTTGCTCAACCTCGTCGCTGGCCTCGACACCCCGACCGACGGCGACGTATCGGTCGCGGGCGAGTCGCTCGTCGGCCAGAGCGAAGACGACCTGGCGCGCATGCGACGGCGCCACATCGGCATCGTGTTCCAGTTCTTCAACCTGCTCGAAGGGATGAGCGTGCTGGAGAACGTCACGCTGTCCGCGGTGATCGCGGGGGCGCCGCGCAAGCGGGCGGAGCTGCGGGCACGCGACCTGCTCGACCTGCTCGGCCTGGGCGACAAGACGAAGGACGCGCCCGGCGTCCTCTCGGGTGGCCAACGGCAGCGACTGGCGATCGCGCGCGCCCTCGCCAACGAGCCGACCTTGCTCCTCGCCGACGAGCCGACCGGTGCCCTCGACTCCGACGGTGGCCGCGAAGTGCTCGAGCTGTTCCGCCGGCTCCACCAGAGTGGGCAGGCGGTGCTGCTCGTCACCCACGACGACGACGTCGCCGAAGCCGGCGACCGCATCGTGAAGATGCGCGACGGGCGGATCGAGTCTGACGATCCCGCCGGGGCCGCAACCGCGGCCGGCAGCAACGTCGCGATCTGAGCCGGAAGGAATCTCGGTGGCCGCGGTGTGGATGCGCCTGCGCGCCGAGTTTCGCGATCGCTGGCGACCTTGGCTGGGCCTGGCTCTGCTCGTGGGCGTCGCCGGCGGTGTCGTGATCGGGCTGGCCACCGGGGCCCGCCGCACCGACAGCGCGTACTCCCGGTTCCTCGACGCCCAGAACGCCTGGGACATCGTCGTCTTCAACTTTCCCGACGAGGGTGGCGCGGCCTTCGACTTCGACGAGATCGCGCGCCTTCCCGAGGTTGCCGATAGTTCCCGGGGCGACGCCGAGTACCTGAGCCTCGGCGGCGGTCAACTTGCGATCGCATCCGTCGACAACCGCATCGGCACCGACATCAACCGGTACAAGATCCTCGAAGGTCGGGCCGCCGATCCGGACGCGCCCGGAGAGGCCGTCATCCCCTTCACGGTGGCCGAAGATCTCGACCTCGAGATCGGGGACGACCTCGAGATGTACTTCAACGCCGACGAGTTGGAAGCGACCCTCCCACCCGGCCATGAGCTCACGCCCGGGGAACAGCGGCTTCTCGACAACCTGCGCACGATTGAAGCCGGGCTGCCCGGCGGCCGCTTCGAGATCGTCGGGATCGAGGCGTCCCCCAACGAGTTCCCGCCCCGATTTGCCGGCGCGGCGATACCCGTCCACCTGACGCCCGCTTTCGCCCGCCTCAACGAGCAACCGTCGGGCGAGTTTCTCGCCGTCAACCTCGAACGGGGTCAAGCTGACGTCGCCGCGTTCCGACAGGAGCTCGAGCGACGCAGCGGCGGCCTCCTGGTGGACATTGTCGTCCAATCTGAGCAGTCGCGTAATACCGAACGCTCGATCCACCTCCAAGCCGTCGCGCTCTGGATCCTCGCTGGCCTCACCGCACTCGTCGCGGTGCTCATCCTGAGCCAGCTCCTCGCTCGTCAGGCGCGCTCGGAGTCGGCCTCCGATGATGTGCTGAGCGCCCTGGGTATGTCCCACCGCCAGCGCTTTGCGGTCGCGCTGGGCCGGACGGGAGCCGTGGGGATCACTGGTGCACCTGTCGCGATCGTCGGGGCGGTCGCGATCTCGCCGCTCATGCCGACCGGCCTGGCTCGCATCGCCGAACCACACGTCGGAGTCGGCTTCGACGGCGACGCGCTCCTCGTCGGAGCGTTCGGGGTGGCGATCGCGGTCGTCCTGCTCGCCGCCTGGCCGGCGTGGCGCGCCACTCAAACTCTTGCGACGCAGCAGCGAGGCGATCGTTCGGAACGGCCGTCCCGGGTCGGTCAGCTCCTGGCCCGGGCCGGCGCGCCGGCGCCTACCACCATCGGAGTGCGAATGGCGCTGGAGCCGGGCCGCCGGGAGACAGTTCCGGTGTGGAGCACGCTCGCGGTGGTGGCGCTCGGCGTCTCCGTCCTCATCGGCACGCTGGTCTTCGGTGCCAGCCTCGGGTATCTGCTCGACACGCCCCGCCTGTACGGCAGCAGCTGGGACCTCGCGGTCACGAACTACGGCACCGGGCTTCCGCTGGACCGCGACGGGGTCGACGTGGCGAAGCAGACCGACGGCGTCGCAGGTGTCTCGGTCGGGGAAGTCGGAGTGAGCCTCGAGGTCAACGGGGAGCGGGTGGACGGCATCGCGCTCACGTCGGTCGAGGGCGACGTCGTCCCGCCGCTCCTCGTGGGCCGGGCGCCGGAGAGTCACAACGAGATCGTCGTCGGCGAGCGCACGCGCGAGGCGCTCGGTCTGGACGTCGGTGACCGCGTCGACGTCACGGTGTCGGGCTCCGACAAGGATCGCCAGCTACGGGTGGTGGGAATCGGCGTCATCCCGACGACGAGCGCGACCGCCAGTCTGGGTGAAGGCGCATTCCTCACCCAGGGGGGGCTGCGGGAATTCATCGGCCCGCCCGGAGACGGCTACCGGCTCTTGTTGGGTCTCGATCCCGGCGTCGACCCGGACGCGGTCCTGGCGGACCTCGAGGCGGGACTCGACAAGCGCTGCGAGGAGCATCCAGACCGATGCTTGGACGGGAACGTTCCGCTGGCGCAGGTCACCAACGGAGAGC
>JBOGFL010000437.1:0-1865 GCA_050743285.1 Acidimicrobiia bacterium | reverse complement strand
GTTCGGCATGCCCGCGAGCGCGCTCGCATCGACGGTGCTCTCCTTGGAGACGCTGCTCGGCACGCGTGCGGGCGAGCTGGTTGACCGCCTCGACGCCGGGTGCACGTGGACCGACCGGTTCGCCGTGCTCGACGACGTCTTGACCCGGCAGCTGATGGAGCCGCGACCGATTCGGGAGGAGGTGATCTTCGGATGGCACCAGCTCCTGACCACCGGCGGCGCGGCCACGGTGGCATCGCTCGCCACCGCCGTGGGTTGGAGCCGCCGCCATTTCACCGACCAGTTCCGAGCCGAGTTCGGGCTCCCGCCCAAGGCGGTGGCCAAGGTGGTGCGGTTCGAGCGGGCCCGGAATCGTCTCCTGCGTCCCGATCGGCCCTCGCTGGCACGCGTGGCCGCCGAGAGCGGCTACGCCGACCAGGCCCATCTCGCCCGGGACTGGCGCGAGCTCGCCGGGTCGAGCCCGTCGGCGTGGCTCGAGACCGAGGTCTTCCCATTCGTTCAAGACGCCCCGGTCGTCGAGGAGGCATTCTGACGGCATGGCGAACAGAGCACCCACCAAGACCGTCTGGCCGTCCCTCAACTACACCGATGCCCGTGCCGGCATTCGCTTCCTCGTCGACGCCTTCGGCTTCGAGGAGCGACTCGTCGTCCCCGGCGAGGATGACGGCGTCGTCGAGCACGCGCAGCTCGTTTGGCCCGAGGGTGGCGGTGTGATGCTTGGTACGGCAAATCGCGAGGGCAACGAGTTCTCGCAACGGCCCACCGGCGCCGCATCCGTCTACGTCGTGACCGACGATCCCGATCGCCTCTTCGACCGGGCCATCGCCGCCGGCGCCGAGCTCGTCCGAGAGCTCCGGGACGAGGACTACGGGTCGCGGGGATTCAGCGTGCGCGATCTCGAGGGCAACATCTGGAGCTTCGGCACGTACAAGGGGGAGTGAAGTGGTCACCGGCGCCGACCTCCACCCGTACCGCAACGGCACCCGTCAAGGTGACGTCGGGTACATCGTGTTCGGCGTTCCCGACCTCGAACGGGCGATGACTTTCTATCGGACCGTGTTGGGCTGGTCGTTCAGTTCGGGCAGCTACGACCAGGGGCGCCAGGTCGAGGACGTCGCCCCCAAAACCGGACTCGCCGGGGGCGTCGCACCCGGTGGCCTGTCGATTTGCTGGCGGGTCGACGACATCGCCGGCGCCGTAGATCGGGTGCGCGCCGCGGGTGGCACCGCGGCCGAACCGGTACCGCAGCCCCATGGGCCCGGGGCCGAGTGCAACGACGACCAAGGCACGCAGTTCTACCTGTGGCAGCCCACCGCCGATCAGGCGGCGGCCGAACGCGACGTTGGTGACGACGAACGCCCGCGAAACGGCCATCGTCACGGCGACGTCTCCTACCTCACCCTCGAGGTCGGTGACGCCGCCCGGCTCTGTGCCTTCTACGTCGCCGTGCTCGGCTGGCGGTTCCCTCGCAGCGACTACGACGGAGACCCCGAGAGCACGATGCCGATGATCGGTATCTGGGGTGGCTGCGACCGCGCCACCGGCGTGGCGATGTACCGCGTCGACGACATTGCGGTCGCGGTGGCTCGGGTACGAGACGCCGGCGGCACCGCGACCGAACCGGCAAGCAAGCCGTACGGCCTGACCTCGGACTGCACCGACGACCAAGGAATCCGTTTCTACCTCGGGCAAGATTAGGTGCGTTCGAGCTCGACGAGGTCGAGTGAACCGCCGGCCGGGAACCTCTCGCGCACCAGGCCCACACCGGGGCAGTAAAACTTCCGCTCGGGCTCAGACATGTCGCTGAGCGGATCGACGTCCTCGGTCTCGATGCAGTTCTCGAACGCACCGGCCGGCACGCGCAC
>JBOGFL010000436.1:0-1548 GCA_050743285.1 Acidimicrobiia bacterium | reverse complement strand
CGCCGCTGAGGCGCATGAGAGACGCATCAGATCGGCGGCAGGAAGGTGGAGTCGGCAACCAGCCGTCCGATCTCACGCCGACCCGCGGGACTGAGATGGATGCCGTCGGACGCGATCCATTCCGGGTGACCACGGAAGTGCTCGGCCGCGTCGATCACGGCGAGGTTGTCGTAGCGTCCCGAGGCCGCGGCCAGCGCCTTGTCGAGGCGAGGACAGGGCACGGTTGGCGAGTTGAGCCAGATCACCTGCTGGACGTCGCCGAGCGGCTTCATCAGCCCGTCAATCGCACCAGCGAGGTTGGTATCGGTGCTCAAACAATCGTTGGTGCCAAGTTCGATGACCGCCACCTCGGGAGGATTCCCGCGAGTGAGCTCTTCGACCTTGGCCGGCCAGTCGGTGTCGAACGCCGCGTCGGGTTGTACTTCAGTCCCCCCGACCGCGTCGACAACGGGCTTCCACCCGGCGTCGTCGAGATGACGCGCGGTCTCGAACGCCGACTGGTTCATGATCGAATCGCCGATCACGAGCACTTTGGGGTCGCTGCCGTCGTCGCAGGCTGCGACCGCGAGCGCCACACCGAACAGCACCGGAACAGCAAGACGTCGCACGTGTTGTAGGTACCCGTTCGGCGCGGGCGTGAACCGCCCCGACGTCACACGTACAGCGCTTCGATGTCCTCGGCGTACTTCTGGTGAATGCCCCGCCGCTTCAACTTCATCGTGGGCGTGAGCTCTTCGGAGTCCGGCAGCCACTCCTGATGCAGGATCGTGAACTTCTTGATCCGCTCGACGTTGGAGAAGCGCTTGTTCGCCTCGTCGACGCCGCGCTGCACCTCGGCGATGATCTCCGGGTCCTGCGACAGCTCCGCCATGGAAGTCTTCGCTATCGCGTGCTGCTGCGCCCATGCCGGCGCCACTTCGGGGTCGAGGACGATCAGGGCGGACACGAAGGGCCGACCGTCACCGATGACGCACGCCTGCCCGATCAACGGGTTCACCTTGAGTGCGGCCTCCAGGTTTGCCGGGGAGATGTTCTTGCCGCCGGCGGTGACGATGAGCTCCTTCTTGCGGTCGACGATCCTCAAGAAGCCCGCATCGTCGAACTCGCCGATGTCACCGGAGTGCAGCCAACCGTCGGCGTCGAGCGTGGCCGCCGTCTTCTCTTCGTCCTTCAGGTAACCGCCGAACACATTGCCGCCGCGGCACAGCACCTCACCGTCCTCGGCCAGCTTCACTTCCTCACCGGCGATGGGCGGCCCCACCGTGCCGGGACGGATCCGGAACGGCTCCCACGTCATCGGCCCCGCCGACTCCGACATCCCGTAGATCTCCGATATGGGGACCCCCAGGCCGAGGAAGAACCACAGCGTCTCGACCGGGATCGGCGCCGCGCCGCTGATCGCCGAGATCACCTGATCGAGACCGAGCAACTCCCGCACCATTCGCAGAGTCGGCTCGGCCGCTTCGAACCCGGCGGCGAGCGCCGCGGGCAGCGCCTCGTCCTTGATCCGGTGCTCGGCAGCCCGCTTGCCGGCGTCGAGCGCGCGCT
>JBOGFL010000435.1:0-5202 GCA_050743285.1 Acidimicrobiia bacterium | reverse complement strand
GTCCGGGCCCGAGACCGGCGCCGATGAACGCGGCCATCCCGATCGCCGCGATCACGAAGCCGCCGAGCAGGTATGCCCACCGCCACACGAGCACCGTGGGCTCGGGCTCGAGGTAGAGGGTGAGGTCGACGAGGTAGCCCACCGAGAGGGTGTTCACGACCGTGCCGATTCCCATCCTCTGCCCGAGCGGGATCCACAACGCCAGCACGACCACGCCGGTGAGCACGACAACCGTCCCGAACGTGAGTCCGGTGCGGCGGGCCACACCCTGGTGAAGCACGTCCCAGGGCGACACCCCGAGCCGCGCGTCGAGTGTGAGCGCGATGCCGACGCCGAGGGCGACGATCCCGCCCAGGAGTCGGGGAAGGCGGCGCGCAAGTTCGGCCCCGCTCGGCCACAGCAGAACCGCGCTGTAGTCGGCGCTACTCACTGGACCAACGCAGCCGCATCGCGGTCGAGGAACAGCTGGGCGTGTGACTGGTCCCGCAGGATCGATGCCGGGCAGTCGGGCGTGACCGAGCCGGTCAGTGCGGCCTGCACTGCTCGCGCCTTGCGCCCCTCGGGAACGATGGCGACGACTGCAGCGGCCTCCAGGATTGCGGGGATCGTGACCGTGATCGCGTGCGTCGGCACCTCGCCCAGCGTCGCGAAGTGGCCCTCCCCCAGCTGCTGACGGCGGCTCGCCTCCGCGAGGGCAACGACCTTGACCGCAGCCGGATCGTCGAATCGTACGCCGGGAGGGTCGTTGAACGCGAGATGGCCGTTCTCACCGATCCCAACGCAGCAAACGTCGAGCGGGTTGGCCGCGATCAGGTCGGCGTAGTGCGCGGCTTCCTGGCCGGGATCGGGCGCGTCACCCGCGATGAAGTGAAACTTGCGCAGTCGCACCCGGTCAGCAAGCCGCTCGGTGAGGTAGCGGCGGAACGACGCCGGATGATCAGCCGCGACGCCGACGTACTCGTCCAGATGAAACGCAGTCACCGACGCCCAATCGATGCCGACGCACGCGACGAGCTCGTCGAGAAAGGCCAGCTGTGAGTTTCCCGTCGCGAACATCGCCGTCGCCGCGCCGCGTGCCGAAATCGCGTCGGCAAGGAGCGCGGCGGTGACGCCGGCGGCGTGGCGCGCCAGGGCTGTCCCGTCTTCGTCAATGGTGACGCGAAGAGCGCCGAAACGCGGCACCGGGCAGTCAGGCGAACTGAGGCAGCCACGGCTTTGTCGCCGCGAGCATCTCGTTGGTCATGGCCGCGAGCTGGTCGAAGTCGATGCGGCTCGCGAGCGGATCGAGGAACATCGCCGCGAAGACCTTGTCCCGGTCTCCCGTGAGCCCGGCCTCGACGGTGAGCTCCTGGGACGACGAGACGCGGTGGAGTGCCTCGGCGAGCGCCGGCGGTGCCGACACGGGATCGCCGCCCCGCACGCCATCGCCGTCGGCGACGCAGATGCTCTCGGTGACGACATCGGACGGCAGGTCGGCGACCTGCCCGGAGTTCGGGATGTTGAGCGGTAGCCGGCGCTTGCGCCCGGTCATCAGCGAGTCGATCACGCCCGCAACCATCTCGCCCGACAGCAGCTCCGAGACCTCCGACGCCGCGAGCATCCCCTCGAAGTCGTCGATATGACGCTGTTGCCACGACTCCCGATCATCGATGCTGGTGAGCTGCACACCCCAACGCGCCCCCCAGTCGGCCTCCTCGGTCAGGAACCCGGAGAAGAACTCGACGAGGTGCCGGTCGCCCACCCCCGGCAGCACGCCGAAGCGCTCGAAGAGCTCGAGCTTCACGCGGTTGGCCGAGAGCAGATCGCCTTTGGTCCAGTCCGGCCCTTCGGAGATCTTCTCGTGCCCGAGTCCCTCCGGAAATGGCATCGCCAGCGGCTCAGCGCCGGCGCGGCCGGCGTCGTCGAGGAGATCCCTGAGGCGCGCGAGGCCATCGGCGCCGTCCACGTCGAGCGCGGTGATGAGCGGCAGATGGTTGACGCCCGCCACGGTGGGACGGATCGACAGGAACGACTCGTCGAGCAGGAGACTGAGCACGAACTGGGCGATCGTCACCTCGTGGCAGAGACCAACGGTTCGCACTGCCGTTGCTTTCGTTACCGCCCGGCACAGCGCCGTCATCGGGTTCGTGAGGTTCAGGAGCCATGCACCCGGGCAGCGCTCCTGCATGTCGCGGGCGATCTCGACGAGCACCGGGCCGTTGCGAAGCGCCCTTACGATGCCGCCGGGGCCGACGGTGTCACCTACCGACTGGCGGATCCCGAAGCGGGCGGGGATCTCCAGGTCGTGGCGCATGCTCTCGAAGCCACCGGTGGAGATGGACACGACCACGTAGTCGGCACCATCGAGCGCGGCGCGCTGCTCGGTAGTAGCGATCGCGGTCAGCCGGATGCCGCGGATCTCGGCGACGTGCTGCACGAGCTCGACCATGCGCGGCAGCGGGTCGGGGTCGATGTCGCACAGCACGATCTCGGAGTCGTGCAGTGAAGGCGTGTTGGCCACGTCGACGAGCAGTTTGGGGACCCACTGGAACGACCCGCCGCCGATGATGACGATGCGCGGTGCCACGGTTCTCCTCGTCACAACCGGCCGTGGATCGGCCCCGACGTCTCACGCAACGAACGGCCGCCCTGGCCGGTGCGCATGGCGATGATCTCGGCGAAGATCGACACCGCCGTCTCTTCCGGTGTGCGGGCCCCGATGTCGAGCCCGATCGGCGCCCGGAGGCGTTCGAGGTCGGCGTCGGTCACGCCCTCGGCGTGGAGGCGCTCGATCCGGTCGGCGTGTGTGCGGCGTGACCCCATCGCCCCGAGATAGCCGACCTCGGTGGCGAGCGCACCGACAATCGCGGGCACGTCGAACTTGGCGTCGTGCGTCAGCACGCAGACGGCGTCGCGGGTCCCCAGTTCGTCGCCGATCTTGGCAAGGTACCGGTCGGGCCAGTCGTTCACGACCTCGTCGGCCATCGGGAAGCGTGCCCGCGTAGCGAATACGGCGCGGGCGTCGCACACGGTCACTCGGTAGCCCACGATCTTGGCGACCCGCGCCAGCGCAGCAGTGAAGTCGACCGCGCCGAAGATGATCATCTGCGGGGGCGCGGCAAACGACTCCAAGAACACGGTGACGTCGCGGCCGCGTGCTTCGCCTCGGGCGCCGTAGTGACGGGTGACACTCCGTCCGAGTTCGAGCTCAGCCCGCGCGTCGCGGGCGACAACGGCGTCCAAGGCGTCGTCGCCGAACGACCCTCGCGTCGCCTCGCCCTGATAGACGAGGAGCTTTGCCCCGATCCCGATCCCCTCGATCACCGTCGCCAACGCGACCGGGGTCTCGGCACGCAGCGCGTCGCGGAGCGCCTCGTAGACGTCGGTCACCGCTACCAGTCCAACGGCTCGACGAACAGATGGATCGTGCCGCCGCAGGTGAGACCAACTGCAAAGGCCTCGTCGTCCGAGTAACCGAAGGTGATCACGCGGCGCGGGCGCTCGCCGGCGAGAATCGCGAGCGCTTCGGTGACGACCGCGCCCTCGACACAGCCGCCGGACACCGATCCGCCGACCTCACCCGCTTCGCTCACGACCATCGCGGCGCCGGGATCGCGCGGCGACGAGCCTTCCACGTCGACGACCCGGGCGATCGCGATTCGCTGCCCGGTCGCGCGCCACCGCTCGATGTCGTCGAGAACTTCTCTCATGACGCCACCGCCTCCACGAGGGACTCGAGTGACGCCAGCGAACGACTTTCGAGGAAGAGCGGACGTTGGAGCTCGAGCGCGAGGAACACCGCGGTCGCGAAGCCCTCACCGCCGAGGTCGTCGTTGCGCGCGAGCTCTTCTCGCACGTCGCCGACCGTGAACACACCACCGATGCTAGCGACGTGCGCTAAAGGCCGAGCGCAGCTCCGTCGGCGCGCGGATCGGTCGCGACCGCGTATCCGCCCGGTGTGAGCTCGATCGCATGCGCGTGCCCCATTGACGAGTCGTAACTCCGCGCGACCCAGACCGCGTGGCCTCGGCCGCGCAAGCCTTCGGGAATTGCGGCGTCGAAGCGGCCTTCCGTCCACACGCGCCAATCGCCCACATCGAGCCGCCAGCGCGGCGCGGAGATCGCGACTTGTAAATCGGCGCCGTCATCGACCATGCGTCCGAGGAGCTGCACGTGCACCGGCGCCTGCGCGTCGGCACCCATGGTGCCGAACACGAGCCACGGTCGACCGTCGCGCAAGGCCATCGCCGGAATCAGCGTGTGCATCGGGAGCTTGGACGACCCGAGCGCGTTCACGGCGTTGGGGTCGAGGAAGAAAGACGAGCCGCGATTGTTGAGATTGATTCCCCAGGTCAGATCGCGCACACCCGAGCCGAACGACATGAAGTTCGACTGGATCATGCTCACGAGCAGCCCGTCGGCATCGGCTGCGCAGAGGTATGCGGTACCACCGACCTTCGCAACTCCCGGCTCGGGCAGGACGGCGACATCAGGATCCAGACGGTCGCGGCGATCGCCGATCCAGCTGTCGGTCAAGAAATGGTCGACCGGAAACGGCATGTGCGCGGGATCGGTGACGAACGTCTCGCGGTCGACGAGCGCCAACTTCATCGCCTCGATCTGCAGGTGGTTTCGGGCGACCGGATCTTCCGGGAGGGGGAAACCGTCGAGGATGCGCAGCGCCTCGAGGGCGGCGACGCCCTGGGTGGGTGGCGGGAGCTCGACGACTTCGACGTTCCGGTACCGCGCCCGGATCGGCTCGGTCCATGAACCGGTGTGCGCGGCGAGGTCGTCGGTACTGAGCACGCCGCCCGCCCGTTGCACAGTTTCGGCAACCGCCGCGCCGATCGGTCCGCGGTAGAGCGCGTCGGGCCCGTCGGCGGCCAGGAGCTCGATGGTGCGCGCCAGCTCCGGTTGGCGCAGCATCCGCCCGGTGATGGCCTCGCGGTACGAACCGAGCAGGTCGGGGAACTCGGCGTCGTAGATCCCGCCGAACTCGGTGAACACCGCCCGCCCGGTCTCGGTCAGCTCGAACCCGTCGCGAGCAAGGCCGAGCGCGGGCGCGGCAACCTCGCCGAAGGGGAGGGAACCGAAGCGCTCGAGCACGTCGAACCAACCGGCGACCGCTCCGGGGACCGTCACCGCGTCAGGGCCGAGGATCGGCATCTCGTCGAGCCCGGTACGGGCGCGAAGGTTGTCGATGGTGAGCGCGCCCGCCGAACG
>JBOGFL010000434.1:0-2136 GCA_050743285.1 Acidimicrobiia bacterium | reverse complement strand
GCTCGCGGTGCTCGCGGCGCTGTTGCTCGTCGTCGGTGAGGTGAGGCTGCGGCGCAAGCGCGCCGCGCCCCGCCGGGGGGCGCCGGCCGCAAGGTGACACGGGCGTCGGAGAACGCGACTGCACTGGGATGGATTCCGGCCCGGTGAGGTAAAATTGGGCGAACCGGCGTCACGCCCGCCTGCGCCGCAGCGGAACTGGGCGGCGGCTCGGGGGGAAGGCCGGACGGCGGCCGTTCACTGACCGGAGGTCCCGCGGCTCGTGTTAGCGCAACCTCGATCGCTCGCGATGCTCGACGCCCTGGCCCTGGTGGCCCCGGGCACGCCGCTGCGCGAGGGTCTGGAGCGCATCCTGCAGGCGCGGATGGGCGCGCTGGTCGTCGTGGGCGACGGCCCCGACGTGCTCGGGCTCTGCTCGGGCGGCTTCCTGCTCGACGCCGAGTTCACCCCGCAGCGACTCTCGGAGCTCGCCAAGATGGACGGCGCCATCATCCTCGCGGCTGACACGTCCCGCGTCGCGCGCGCGAACGTCCACCTCGTTCCCGACCCCGACATCCCGACCGCGGAGACCGGGACGCGCCACCGCACCGCCGAGCGAGTAGCCCGCCAGATCGACGTTTCGGTCATCACCGTGTCCGAGGACATGTCGGTGGTCGCGGTGCACCGGAGGGGCGTCAAGCGAACCCTCGAGCCGACGCCGCGCGTGAGCGCGCGCGCCGACCAGGCGCTCCAGATTCTCGAGCGCTACCGCAACCGTCTCGTCGCGGTGAGCTCGTCTCTGTCGGCCCTCGAAGTCGAAGACCTCGTGACGGTGCGCGACGTCACCACGGTCCTGCAGCGGGCCGAAATGGTCCGCCGTATCGCCGAGGAGATCGAGGGCTACGTCATCGAGCTCGGCGCCGACGGCCGGCTCGTTCTCCTCCAGCTGGAGGAGCTCATGGGCAGTGTCGAGGACGACCGGCGCCTGGTGGCCAAGGACTACACACCGGGCGACGGCAGCAGTGACCTCGAGGACGTGCTCGGCGGGCTCGGCGAGCTCGATACCGAAGAGCTGCTCGATCTCGGTGCGGTCGCGGCGGCGCTGGACCTGCCGGTCACGAACGGGCTCGACACGCCGCTGCAGCCGCACGGGTACCGGTTGCTGCAGAAGATCCCGCGCCTGCCGGAAGCGATCGCCGAGCACGTCGTCACCCGGTTCGGGAACCTCCAGAAGATCATGCGGGCATCGCTGCCCGACCTCGACGACGTCGAAGGTGTCGGAGCGGTGCGCGCCCGGGCCATCAAGGACGGTCTGTCACGGCTCGCGGAGACCTCGATCCTGGAGCGCTATGTGTAACGATGCGCCGAAGGCGCTCCGCTAGAGGCGGCGGGCGGGGGGAAGCGTTGGCCGCACTCGAGGAAGGTCCGCACCCGGCGACCGTCGAGCGGGTCTGGTTCAACGGGCACGACGGCGTCCGCGTCGAAGGAATTCACGCCCGCCCCGAGGACGAGCCGTCACGGGGGCTCGTCCTCATTCCCGACATCATGGGGGTGCGCGAGCTCTTCGACGATCTCTGCCGCCGAATCGCCACGCACGGCATCGCGGTGCTCGCGGTCGAGCCGTGGGCCCGGCTCACTCCCGCGCAACGGGCCTCCCTCGACGTTCAGGGCCGGATGGAGAGCGCGAGAAACTTGCGCGACCAGGTCCAGCTCGGTGACCTCGAGGGGGCCGCCGAATGGCTTGGCGAGCGCGACGGTGTCGGCCGCACCGCCGTCCTCGGCTT
Source organism: Acidimicrobiia bacterium (assembly GCA_050743285.1). Taxonomy (GTDB): domain Bacteria; phylum Actinomycetota; class Acidimicrobiia; order IMCC26256; family JACDBD01; genus JBOGFL01. Next base: position 376 of record JBOGFL010000434.1, on the reverse strand, counting down.
CTGCATGGGCGGGATGTACGCGTTGAAGGCTGCGGCGCTGGGTCGGTTCGATCGGGCCGTCGCGTTCTACGGAATGGTCCGGGTGCCCGAGAACTGGCGTGGGCCGGGCCAGGCCGACGCCCTGGACCTTCTCACTGACGCCTGCCCGACGCTCGCCATCGTCGCCGGTCGCGACGAGTTCGTGCCCGGGGAAGACATCGACGCGCTCCGTCGCCGGTGGCAGGGAAGCAACGAACACGAGATCGTTGTCTATCCCGAGGCTGAGCACGGCTTCGTGCACGACCCGGCGCGGCCGACCCACCGTGCCCAAGACGCCGCCGACGCCTGGCGCCGGGTACTGGCCTTTCTCGGCCGAGCGCGTGTCGTCGGAGCTCGA
>JBOGFL010000433.1:0-1622 GCA_050743285.1 Acidimicrobiia bacterium | reverse complement strand
TCCCAGGTCGAGGCGTCGAACCGTCCGAGCTGCGCGAGCGTGGTGCGCTCGATCGGCGCGCCGGCATCGGCGGCGGCGGCGGCGACGCGCAGCACGAGACCGTTGTCGACCGGGCCGGCGGCGGCCGTGAGGGTCACCCGCCCGTCGCGCAGCACAACGTCGGGGGCGAGCTCGCGGTCGCGACGAGCGACACGCCCCGCCGGGCCCGGCTCACGCAGCCGGGGCCACGCTTCGCGAGCGATCCACGCGACGTCGTGGGTGGAGGCCGCCAGGTCCCGCACCAGCGCGTCGGCGTCGGACGCACCGACGAGCTCGGCGACCGAGTCCTGGTCCTGGAGTGCAAGAACGTCGGTGCGGGTGCCCGTCACGCGGTGCAGCGCCACGCGGGCGGACAGCAGCCGTGCCTTGGCCGCCTCGAGCCGGGGCGGATCCTCGGGCTGGAGATAGCCGAGTGCAACAAGACCGTCGAAGCCGGATCGGCTCCCCGAGCCGTCGACCGCCAGTCCGGCCCAGGCGAGCGCCTGGATGTCACGGAGCCCACCCGCCCCCCGCTTCAGGTTCGGCTCGAGCATCTCGGCCACCGGGCCCGGTCGGTCACGCCGGACGTCGGCGGCGCCGGCGAGCTGGGTGACAAGCCGGCTGCGCCGGCGGTGCGCCAACCCGACCGCGCGGGTTGCGAGGTTTGTGACCAACTCGGCGTTGCCCACGACGACCCGTGTCTCGAGCAGCGCGGTGAGCGCGTCGAGATCGGTCTCGGCCAGCGCCAGCGCCTGCTTGCGTGTGCGGACCGAATGACCCAGTACAACCCCCGCGTCCCACAGCGGGTACCAGAGCGCGCCCGCTTCGGGTGGCGACTTGCTCTCGTGGAGCAACATCACGTCGATGTCGGAACCCGGACAGAGCTCGCAACGCGCGTAGGACCCGAGCGCGACGAGCGCGACGTCGTCCGGCAGGGCGGCGGCCTCGAACGTGGCTTTGAACGCCTCGTCGATGGCGGCGGCGAGCGCGCGGCCGAGTCCCGGGCCGCCGAGACTGGTGTCGTCGATGGCGGCGGCCCGGGCACCCCGCAACAAGTCGGCCGCGGTCGTGCTCATATCACGACCCTAGAGAACTAGAGGGCGTCGGACCCGGCCTCTCCGGTGCGGATGCGGACCACCGACTCGACCGGCACCACCCAGACCTTTCCGTCCCCGATCTTGCCGGTCCGGGCGGCGGCCACCAGCCCCTGGGTCACCCGCTCGACGTCACCGTCGTCAACGAGGACCTCGACGCGCACCTTGGGCACGAAGTCGATCGTGTACTCCGCGCCTCGGTACACCTCGGTGTGACCACGCTGGCGACCGAAGCCCTGCACGTCGGAGACGGTAAGGCCCTGGACGCCGAGCTCCTTGATCGCCTCTTTGACGTCATCGAGCTTGAACGGCTTGATGATCGCCTCGACCTTCTTCATGCGTGCCTCCGCGCCTTCTTGATCGCCTTGCGATAGCAGCCGACGTACTTCTCGGCCGAAGCCTCCCAGGAAAAGTCCTCGGCCATTGCGTTCTCGACGAGGCGCGGCCAGGTGGCCGGCCGCCCGTAGGCCTCGAGCGCCCGCAGGACGGCCGCCCGGCAGGCCTCGGGCG
>JBOGFL010000432.1:0-2162 GCA_050743285.1 Acidimicrobiia bacterium | reverse complement strand
GCCCACGACTCTTCCAGCCACACGATCCCGGGCGCGTCGGCGCCGGCAGACTGCGTGAGCTCGACGGTGCGTTCGACGGCTTCGCCGTCGACGCCCCGGGCGGCAACGACCACCACCGCGGCCTGGTCGAGCCGCCCGGCCACCACGTACGGCGCGGTCGCCTCCATGTAGTCCCGGGCATCGCCGATCTGACCCGTGAGTTGACTGTTCTCGGCGTTGGCGGCATCGGCGTTGCTCTCGACGACGTTGATCCGGTCTTCGAGCGTGTCGACGATGCCCTGGGAGATCACTGTCGCGCCCATCGCGATCCCGAGCGCGAGCGCGAGGAACACGGCGATGATCGACACGAGGTGGAACCGGAAGTTGATCATGTGAGGGGCCGGCTGCCCTTACGTGATCGAACGCCAGAGGTCTTCGAGGACGACCCGGAAACCGTCGAAGAATACGTGGATCGGCTCCGAGACGATGCTGATCGTCAAGATTCCGACGAGTGCCGCGCCGACGAGCAGCACGATGTCGCGCCGGCGGATGCGCGCTTCGTAGAGGCGACTGACGCCTTTGGCGTCGACGAGCATGGGGCCGAGCCGCAGTCGCGTGAGGAACGTCGACGACATCCCCGCCCGCCCCTTGTCGAGAAACTCGATCATCGTCGCATGTGTACCCACCGCCACGATCAGCTCGGCGCCGCCTTCGTACGCCATCAGCATCGCGACGTCTTCGCTGGTCCCGTCGGCGACGAACTCCTCGTACGGAACGCCCCACGCAACGAGATTCTCGCGGCCCGGGGCCCGTCCGTCGGGGTGCACGTGATGGACGAGATCGGCCCCGCAGTGCAGGGCCGGCTCCGACACCGAGTCGAAGTCACCGATGATCACGTCAGGATTGAATCCGAGTTCGAGGAGCGCGTCGGCGCCTCCGTCGACTCCGATGAGGACGGGCCGGAACTCGCGGATGTACGAGCGGAGCGCCTTGAGGTCACTCCGGTAGTCGTGGCCCCGCACGACAACGAGCGCGTGCCGCTTGCGGAACGAAGTTCTCAACGGCGGCAGCTCGAGCGGCAGGAACGTGAGATCGGCTTCGCGGCGGACGTACTCGAGCGTGTTGTCGGCGAAGCGTCGCAGCTCACCGCCGATGCCACGCCGGGCCTGTTCCATCGCCGTCTCGATGTCGCCGAGCTCGAGCCTCGATCCCTTGGCCACGAGCTCGCCGCCCCGCCATACCTCGCCGCCGTCGATCCGGAGCGGGTCGCCGTCGCGCACCGCGTCGAGAACTTCCAGTCCGACGTTGTCGACGAGCGGGATGCCGGCGCGTGCGAGCACCCGTGGTCCGCTGTTGGGGTACCGGCCGGTAATCGACTCGGCCGCGTTCACGACCACCGCCGCGCGCGCCGACACGAGACCTTCCGCCGCGACGCGGTCGAGGTCCCGGTGGTCGATGATTGCGACGTCGCCCACGTCGAGTCGCTTGACGAGGTCTTTCGTGCGACGCCCGATGCGGGCGGGACCGGCGGGTTCGGGCGGCGTGCCCCGCCGGCGAATCACGACCTGCCTCCGGTTCTCTGGTCGCCGGCACAAGCGCCGGCACCACCGGGAGAGGCCGGTCGGTCGAGCCGCCGCCCTCCGGTACGTGTCTGGGCGGCAGTCGCCAGCAACTCGGCGGCGTGGCTTCGGGCATAGCGCGATTCGCCGACCCCGGCGAGCATCCGCGACAGCTCGGCGACGCGTTTTTCGCCCGTCACACCGATCGCAGTCGCCACCGTCCGTCCGTCCTCTTCCTGCTTCTCCACCACGACCTGCGAATCCGCAAACGCCGCGACCTGGGCCAGGTGGGTGACGCACAGGACCTGGTGCTCGACCCCGAGCTGCCCCAGTCGCCGGCCCACCGCCCCCCCGGCTTCACCCCCCAGGCCGGCGTCGACCTCGTCGAATACCAGCGTCGGGGGCGCCAGGGTGAGTACGACCCGGACCGCCAGCATCGCGCGGGACAGCTCCCCTCCGGACGCGACTCGGGCCAGCGGCCGCAGGGGCTCGCCGGCGTTGGCCGACGCCAGGAAGGTGACCTCGTCAACGCCGTCGTCGGTGGCCTCGCCCGGCTGCACGCGGACGTCGAACCGAGCCGCCGGCATCGCCAGCTCCACCAGCGTGGCGGCTACCGCATCGGCG
>JBOGFL010000431.1:0-2052 GCA_050743285.1 Acidimicrobiia bacterium | reverse complement strand
CGGGCATACCTGTCACCCATCGCGGCCTGTCGACCCACGTCACGATCGTCACCGGCCATGAAGATCCGGCCAAGGGTGAACCGGAGGTCGACTGGGACGCGCTCGGCCGCGCCGGCGGCACCCTCGTGATCCTCATGGGCGCGGGAAGGATCGCGGAGATCGCCAAGCGGTTGATCGCGGCCGGCCGCGACCCCGAGACGCCGGTGGCCGCGGTCCGTCGCGGCACCCGTCCCGACCAGCAGACGGTGCGCGCCGCCCTCGAATCAATCGCGGAGTCCGACATCGAGCCGCCGTCCGCCATCGTCGTGGGCGCGGTCGCCGATCTCGACCTCGGCTGGTTCGAGCGCCGCCCGCTGTTCGGACGATCGGTGGTGGTGACACGCGCGCGCGAGCAGGCGAGCGAGCTCCGCTCCCGGCTCGAGTTCCTCGGCGCCGAAGTCGTCGAAATGCCCGCGATTGCCATCGAGCGCATCGACATCACGCTGCCCGCGCTCGACGCATACGACTGGCTCGTCGTCACCTCCGCCAACGGCGTCGCCGTGTTCTTCGACGCGCTCGACGAAACCGGTCTGGACGCTCGCGCCCTGGGCCGCCTGCGTGTCGCCGCCATCGGGCCCGGTACCACCGCCGCGCTGGCCGACCGCGGCGTGCGTGCCGACCTCGTGCCCGAGCGCTTCGTCGCCGAATCGCTGGTGGAGGCGTTCCCGGCGCCCACCCGCAAGGGGGCGTTGGTTCTGGTCGCCCGGGCCGAGCAGGCGCGCGACGTTCTCCCCGACGGACTGGTGGGGCGCGGTTATCAGGTGGACGTCCTGCCCGTGTACCGGACGGTCACCGCCGCCCCCGACCCCGCCGCGGTGGCCCGGGTGCGGGGCGGGCGGGTCGACGCGATCACGTTCACGTCGTCGTCGACGGTCACGAACCTCCTGGACGCGCTCGGCAACCCGCCCGCCCCGCAGCCCCTCGTTGTCTCGATCGGGCCGGTGACGTCGGATACGGCCCGGGGCCGGGGTCTGCGGGTGGACGCCGAGGCGGGCGAGCACACGATCGACGGGCTCGTGACCGCGTTGGTCGCGGCTCTCTCGTAATCCGAACCGGGGGGCGGCGCCGAACACAGGGGAGATGGCCCGCTCGCGCGTCCGCCCCCGGCGCTCTGCACCGCTGCCGGCCTTCGGTGACGATGCCCTCGTCGCCGCGATCAAGGCGCGTGACGCCGCGTCGCTCCAAGAGGCGTTCGGGCGTCACGAGGGCTGCGTGTTCGCGTTGGCGCGCCGGTTGCTGGTCGAGACGAGTCTGGCCGAGGAGGTGGTCCAAGAAGTTTTTCTGCGTCTGTGGAAGGACCCGGGCCGCTTCGACCCGTCGCGTGGGTCCCTACGCTCGTTCCTGCTCGCCGAGGCCCACGGACGGTCGGTCGACCTGCTGCGCTCGGAAACCGCCCGGCGGGCACGGGAAGACCGCGACGCCCGCCGGTCGCCCACCCTCACGGTTGACGTCGATCGCGAGATCGAGCACATGGAGACCGCGGAGCGCGTGCGCGACGCGGTCGCCGCGCTCCCGCCAGGTGAGCGGGCCGCGATCGAGCTCGCGTACTTCGGCGGGCACACGTACATGGAGGTGGCGCGCCTCCTGGGCGAACCGGAAGGAACTGTGAAGAGTCGGATTCGCGCTGGGCTCACCCGACTTCGTGATGTGATGGAGAACCAGGAATGCCGACCGTGACACACGCCGAGGCCGGCGAGCTGCTTGCGGCGTACGCGCTCGACGCCGTCACTGACGACGAGCGCCGCGAGATCGACGCCCATGTCGCCACCTGTGCGACGTGCGCCGACGAGCTCGCGCGACACCGAGAGGCCGCCGGTCTCATCGCCCAGACCGAGCTGCCCACCCCTTCCGGTCAGTGGGAGCGCATCGAGGCCGCCATCGGCGAGCGGCCGCAGGTGGTGTCGCGGGCGCGTCGCCGGCGGACGCTCGTCGCGGCCGCGGTGGTCGCCACCGTTGCCGCCGCCGCGGCCGCCGCCCTCACGTTCGTCCTTGTCGACGACGCCGACAAGGAAC
>JBOGFL010000430.1:0-4849 GCA_050743285.1 Acidimicrobiia bacterium | reverse complement strand
CCCGAGCTGCGCCCGGCAGCCGATAACCTGACCGCCCGTGCCGGGTTGGCGTCGGATCGCTTCCTTCTTCCTCGCCGCGCTCGTCGCCGCCGGCATCCTTGTCGCCGCGCCGCACGCCGGTGCCGGCGAAGACTCGGAGTCTTCACCAGATCCCCGCCCGAACATCGTCGTGATCATGACGGACGACCAGGCGGTGGAGTCCATCCGGGTGATGGACAACGTCGCGCAGGATCTCGCCGGCCGGGGCGTGACCTTCAAGCGGAATCTCGCGAGCTACCCGCTCTGCTGTCCATCGCGCATCACGTTTCTCACCGGTCAGCACGCCCATAACCACGGTGTGCTCAGCAACACCGGTCCGCAGGGCGGATATTCGGCCTTCGCCGGCAGGGAGACGACCTTCCCCGTCGCACTGCAGAATGCCGGTTACCGCACGAGCCACGTCGGCAAATACGCCAACGGGTACGGTCGCCCCGATCCACGCGAGATCCCGCCGGGCTGGACGAAGTGGGTCGCGTTTCCCGGTACCAACGCGTACCGCTACTGGGACTACAAGCTGAACGTCAACGGCAACATCAAGAAGTACGGCACCGACGAAGCGGACTACCAGACCGACGTGCTGCGCCGCTTCGCCCGCCGCCGAATCGAGAACGACGCCCCGCGCAACGAGCCGTTCTTCCTCTCGATCGCACCCGTCGCGCCGCACCTCGGTAAGAACCCGGCGTTCCCCGGCGGTGACCTGGCATGGCCGGCGCCGCGCCACTCGGGCGCGTTCGCGAGCGAGCCGCTCCCGATGCCGCCGTCGTTCAACGAGGACGACGTTTCCGACAAGCCCAATTTCATCCAGAACAGCAGCCAGCTCTCGGACTCGAAGATCGAAGAGATGACCGCGCAGTATCGGGCGCGGCTCGAATCGTTGCTCGCGGTCGACTCGCTCGTACGCGGCGTGGTCCGCGCGCTCAAGGACGCGGGAGAGCTCGACGACTCCGTGATCCTCTTCACCTCTGACAACGGCTTCTTCCAGGGCGAGCACCGCGAGCCAGCCGGGAAGCGCCTTCACTACGAGCCCTCGACGCGGGTGCCGCTCATCGTGCGAGGCGAGGGCGTCGCCAACGGTGCGACCACCAAGGCGCTGGTCAGCAACATCGACCTCGCCCCGACGATCCTCGAGCTCGCCGACGCCTCGCCGCTGACCCTGCCGGACGGGCGGTCGCTCATCCCGCTGCTCGCGTCGCCCGGGGCGCCGTGGCCCGACGACGTGCTCCTGGAAGCGGGCCCGCCCGGCGCCCGCAAGTCGTATCAGGCGATTCGCACCACGCAGTACAAGTACGTGGAGTGGTGGACGGGCGAGACCGAGCTCTACGACCTCGACGCCGATCCGCACGAGCTCCGAAACCGTTCGGGCAAGGAGCAGTTCGCCGAGATCGAAGCCGACCTCGCGATGCGTCTCGCCGCGCTCAAGACCTGCGCCGGCCCCGCCTGCCAGCTCTGAGCAGGCCAACGCGACGAGCACCCGGATCCCGGCCCGGCGCACCCGGCGAGGTACTGACGGGCTGGCTCCGTCCTCGGGCGAGCGTTTGCAGGCCGGACGAGAACGTGTTCTCATTCGGACCGTGGCCGATCCGGCGATGCTCGAAGCCCCGAACGTCCTCGAGTACCCCTACACGCGCAGCACCGGACCCGTCATCGGACGGTTCATGACCGAGCTCCGGGACGGGCCCCGCCTGCTGGGCTCGCGCCTGGCCGACGGCCGGGTGCTGATGCCGCCCACCGAGTACGACCCCGACACCGGGGCCGCGCTCGACGCCGACGGCATGGTCGAGGTCGGCCCGGGCGGCACCGTCGCGACGTGGGCCTGGGTGCAACACCCGCGGCCCGAGCACCCTCTCGACCACCCGTTCGCGTGGGCGCTGGTCACGCTGGACGGCGCCGACACCGCGATGTTGCACGCGGTCGACGCCGGCGACGAGACGCGCATGAAGACCGGCATGCGGGTGCGCGCCCTCTTCGCCGACGAGCGGACGGGCGGCATTCGTGACTTGGCCTGCTTTGCGCCCGAGGAGGAAGCGTGACCGAGCCGGTCACCGTCATCGACTCGCCGATGCGGCTCGAATACCGGTACACGCCGGGGCGGGCGCAGTCGGAGTTCCTGCGCGGCATGGAGCAGGGCAAGATCCTCGGGCAGCGTTGCCCGCAGTGCGGGAGCGTGTACGTCCCCGCGCGCGGCTCGTGCGCGAAATGCGGCGTCGCGACCACCGAAGAAGTGGAGCTCGGCGACACCGGCACGGTCACCACGTTCTGCGTGGTGAACGTTCCGTTCTACGGGCAAAAGCTCAAGATTCCCTACGTGTCGGCAACGATCCTCGTCGATGGTGCCGACATGGGCCTGATGCACCTCGTCCAGGAGTGCGAGGCGAGCGACGTCCACATGGGCATGCGGGTACAGGCGAAATGGCGCCCGCCCGAGAAGCGCGGTCCGACCCTCGAGAGCATCGAGTACTTCCGGCCGACCGGCGAGCCCGACGCGCCCGACGAGTCGTACCGCAACCACGTCTGAGGACCCGCCGATGAGAGATGTCGCCGTGGTTTCGTTCGCCCAGGCGCCCAGCTCCCGGGCGCGTCACGACGCCAACGAGGTCGAGATCCTCATGCCGGTCGTCGCCGCGGCGATCGAGAGATCGGGGATCGGGCGAAAGGAGATCGGGTTCACGTGCTCCGGGAGCTGCGACTACCTCGCAGGCGCTCCGTTCGCGTTCGTGTCGGGCCTCGACGCGGTCGGTGCCTGGCCTCCGATCCGCGAATCGCACGTCGAGATGGACGGCGCGTGGGCGCTGTACGAAGCATGGGTGCGACTCCAACACGGCGACGTCGACACCGCGCTCGTCTACGGATTCGGGAAGTCGTCGCTCGGCGACCTTCCGCACGTGCTCACGCTTCAGATGGACCCGTACTACGTGGCGCCGCTGTGGCCCGACGCCGTCGACATGGCCGCGCTGCAGGCCCGGGCCTGGCTCGCAGCCGGCCACGACGAGGCCGAGATGGCCGAGGTGGTCGCCCGCAGCCGGCGCGCCGCCGCGAACAACCCGAACGCCCAGCTGCAGGGCGAGCCGTTGGTCGACGAACTCCTTGGTGAGCCGTACCTCGTGTCGCCGCTGCGGCGTCACGACTGCCCGCCGATCTCCGACGGGGCGGCCGCGGTGGTGCTGGCGGCCGGCGATCGCGCCCGAGAGGTGTGCGAGCGTCCGGCGTGGATCCGGGGTATCGACCACCGCATCGATGCGCCTGCGCTCGGGGCTCGCGACCTCACCGTTTCGCCCTCGACCGAGCGGGCGGGCGAGGTCGCCGGCGTCCACGAGGTCGACGTGGCCGAGCTGTACGCGCCGTTCAGCCACCAGGAGCCGATCCTGCGGGACGCGCTCGGACTCGGCGACGGCGTCGACGTGAACCCGTCGGGCGGCGCGCTGGCGGCGAACGTGATGATGGCCGCGGGTCTCGTCCGGATCGGCGAGGTGGCCCAGCGGATCATGGACGGTTCGGCCGGTCGTGGTGTCGCCCATGCGACCTCGGGCGCCTGCCTCCAGCAGAACCTGGTGTGCGTCCTGGAAGGCGGCTGATGTTTGGCCACCAGGTCGCGCATCGCGCGATTCAACGTCCAAACAGGGAGCGGACGTGAGCGGGGAACCGTGCGCGGTCGTGGGGATCGGGCAGACGAAGCACTCGTCCGCCCGGAAGGACGTGTCGATCGCGGGTTTGTGCCGGGAAGCCGCGGTGCGTGCGCTCGAGGATGCCAACGTCGACTGGGGTGACATCGACGCGGTGGTGTTGGGCAAAGCACCCGACATGTTCGAGGGCGTGATCATGCCCGAGCTGTATCTCGCCGACGCGCTGGGCGCGGTCGGGAAACCCATGATGCGCGTCCACACCGCGGGCAGCGTCGGAGGATCGACCGCGCTGGTCGCGGCCAGCCTCGTACAGGGCGGCATCCACAAGCGGGTGCTGACGGTTGCGTTCGAGAAGCAGTCGGAGGCCGACGCGATGTGGGCGTTGTCGCGGCCGCTTCCGTTCGCCCCGCCGACGATGGCGGGCGCGGGCGGCTACTTCGCTCCGCACATCCGCGCCTACATCCGGCGGTCGGGGGCACCCGACAACATCGGGATCCTCGTCGCGGTCAAGGACCGGAAGAACGCGCTCAAGAACCCGTACGCGCACCTACACCTCGAAGACATCAGTGAGGAGACCGTTCGCGAATCGCCGATGCTGTGGGACCCGATCCGGTACCTTGAGACGTGCCCGTCGTCGGACGGCGCCTGCGCGATGGTGGTGAGCGACGAGAACTCGGTGAGCGGATCCCGCGATCCAGCGTGGGTGCTCGCCACCGCGATGCGCAGTGAGCCGACGATGTTCGCGGGGCGCGACGTCGTCAACCCGCAAGCGGGGCGCGATTGCGCCGCCGACCTGTACTCACAAGCGGGCGTCACCGATCCGCGCCGCCAGGTCGACTGCATCGAGTGTTACGTGCCGTTCTCGTGGTACGAGCCGATGTGGATGGAGAACCTGGGCTTCGCCCCCGAGGGTAAGGGCTGGAGAATGACCGAGTCGGGCGCCACCGCGCTCGACGGCGACCTCCCGGTGAACATGTCGGGCGGCGTGCTGTCGTCGAACCCGATCGGCGCGTCCGGGATGCTCCGCTTCGCCGAGTCGGCGATGCAGGTGCGGGGTCAGGCCGGCGAGCACCAGGTCGACGGAACCCGCCTGGCGATGGGACACGCCTACGGCGGCGGCTCGCAGTTCTTCGCCATGTGGCTCATCGGGGCGCAGAAGCCGTAGATGCGTCCCTCATGCTCCCTATAGG
>JBOGFL010000429.1:0-3315 GCA_050743285.1 Acidimicrobiia bacterium | reverse complement strand
GGCCGCGCTCGTCGAGGGGCTCGGCGAGGATCTCGGACCGCACCACGCGCCCCTGCGCGACGCCCTCGCGCAGCTTCGACTCGCCTACGTCGAGGTGAGCCAACGCGCCGGGATGGAACCCGAAGGCGGCGACGGCGACATCTGATGCCGTCCCGCATCGAGCAGTACGCGCTCATCGGCGATACGCAGACCGCAGCCCTCGTCGCCAACGACGGCTGCATCGACTGGCTCTGCGTTCCCCGATTCGACTCCGAAGCCTGCTTCGCCAGTCTGCTCGGTACGCCCGACAACGGGCACTGGCGAATCTGGCCCGCCAACGGCGATGTCGCCACACGCCGCTCGTATCGCGAGGGGACCCTCGTCCTCGAAACCGAGTGGGACACGCCGGAAGGGTCCGTCCGGATCGTCGACTGCATGCCCATCCGCGATCAGACGATCGACGTCGTTCGGCTCGTCGAGGGCCTGCGCGGACGTGTTCCGATGCGCATGGAGCTCATCGCCCGCTTCGACTACGGCCACGTGGTGCCGTGGGTACGGAGCGGCAACGGCAACGAGTTGATGGTGGCGGGACCCAACGGCCTCTCGCTCACGACGCCGGTCCAGACCCACGGCGAGAACTTGACCACTGTGGCCGACTTCACGGTTCCCGAGGGCCACACGGTGCCCTTTGTGCTCAGCTGGTTCCCGTCGCACGCCCGACCACCCCGCGCCACCGACGCCCTGAAGGCGGTCGAACGCACGACCGGATACTGGAAACGCTGGTCGGCACGGATGAAGTACCGGGGCGCGTGGGCGGAGATGGTCAACCGCTCCGCGATCACCTTAAAGGCGTTGACCTATGCGCCCACGGGCGGAATCGTGGCCGCTCCGACCTGCTCGCTCCCGGAATGGATCGGCGGCGCGCGGAACTGGGACTACCGCTTCTGCTGGCTTCGGGACGCGACGCTGACCCTCACCGCGCTGATGGGTGCGGGGTACGTCGAGGAGGCCAAGGCGTGGCGGGAGTGGCTGCTGCGGGCGGTGGCCGGGGACCCCGCCAAGCTCCAGATCATGTACGGGCCGGCGGGGGAACGCCGCCTCACCGAGTACGAAGTCCCGTGGCTGTCGGGCTACGAGAACTCGGTGCCGGTGCGGGTCGGCAACGCCGCATCGGAACAGTTCCAGCTCGACGTCTACGGCGAGGTTCTGAACACGTTGTACGGCGCCCGCGCCGTCGGCCTACAGCCCGACGCCAACGTCTGGGAGATCGAGCGCGCGCTGCTCGGGTTCGTCGAGGACGCGTGGCGGAAGCCGGACGACGGCATCTGGGAAGTCCGCGGCGGACAGCAACACTTCACCCACTCGAAGGTCATGGCATGGGTCGCCTTCGACCGAGCGGCGCGATCGGTCGAGGAGTTCGGGCTCGATGGCTCTGCCAACGATTGGCGGAAGATCGCCGACGAGATCAAAGCCGAGGTGCTCGCCAAGGGCTACGACGAGGAGAAGCGTGCTTTCGTCCAGCACTACGGGTCGACAGAGCTCGACGCGAGCCTGCTGATGATCCCGCTGGTCGGCTTCCTCCCCGCGACCGACCCGCGCATGCGGGGAACCATCGACGCGATTCGCAAGGAGCTCACCGCCGACGGCTTCACCCTGCGCTACCGCACCGAGTCTGCGGTCGACGGTCTCCCCGCCGGCGAGGGCGTGTTCCTTCCCTGCACCTTCTGGATGGCGGATTCGCTCTACCTGCTGGGGCAGCACCACGAGGCCCGCGCCTTGTTCGAGCGTCTGCTGTCGCTGGCGAACGACGTCGGGCTCCTCGCCGAGGAGTACGACCCGAAGGCGCGCCGGCAGCTGGGGAACTTCCCACAGGCGTTCACCCACGTAGCGCTCATGAACACCGCCATGCGTCTCAGCGGCGACCGGACCGCCCACGGGGACGTGATCAGCGGCGCGACCGGCGAGAGCGCCTCGTGACCTTCAACCTGTAGCCGACCTCGGTCAGGCGCGCTGGATCGCCGTCGCTTCCCAGCGACCGGAAAGCCCGGGCGTGAGCTCGAAGGCGACGCTGACGCCGGTCGGGATGTCACGGGTCCCGTCGGCGATCGCGGTGCAGTGGAACGGGTAACGCGTCCCGTCGTCGGCCTCGATCTCGCCCAAACCCTGGTGCGCGTCGAACATGAGAATGGCGCCACGCACGGGTTCAGTGGACGATCTTCGACAGCGGGAGCTCGATGATGCCGCTCGCGCCCCGCTCCTTGAGCTCGGGGATGAGCAGGTTGATCTCGGCCTTGGCGACGACCGCTTCGACTGCGTAGCCACCCTCGCCCGACAGCTCGGAGATCGTCGGCGACTTCAATGCCGGCAGCACCGCGAGAACATCGTCGAGGCGCTCGCGGTCGATGTTGAGCTTCATGAGCACGCGCCCCCGCGCCTCTAGCGCACCGGCGAGCAGCGTGCGGATCTGCTCCATCGCCTTGCGCTTGGTCGCGTCGGCAGCCGCGGCCGGATTCGCGATCAACTCGGTATAGGACTCGAGGACCGTGTCGACGATCCGCAGACCGGCAGCCCGGAGCGCCCGGCCCGTTTCGGTGATCTCGACCACGGCGTCGGCGATGTCGGGCACCTTGGCCTCGGTGGCGCCGTACGAGAGCGTGACTTCGGCGTCGACGCCGTGCTTCTCGAGGTAGCGCCGGGTGAGCTCGGGATACTCCGTGTGGACCCGGGCACCGGAACGCAGGTCGTTGACGCCTTGGACGGCGTCGTCGGCCGCGACCGCGAGCACGAGCCGGATCGGGCGCTCGGTCGTCTTCGAGTAGCGCAGCTCGGCGAGCGTGGCCACGTCGACACCGGTCTCCTCGACCCAATCCCGGCCGGTGATGCCGAGGTCGAAGGTGCCGGCGGCGACGTAGCGAGGGATCTCCTGGGGGCGCAGGATCCGCACTTCGTCGATTCGGGGATCATCGATGGAGGCGCGGTAGTCGACGTCCGACGACCGCCGCACCGGCAGGTCGGCGTCTTCGAACAGCTCGAGCGTCGCCGGCTCGAGTGAACCCTTGGGCAGGACCAGGCGCAGCACGTCAGGTCCGGGAGGAATCGCCGGACCGCCGGTCGGCGTCGCAGGCTCCGGCTCCTCCGGCGCCGGTCGGCAAGGCCGCCGGCGCCAGGGGCTTCGGCAGCTGTCGCATCAGGTCGACCATCTCGAGCGCGGTGCTCGCGGCGTCGCCGCCTTTGTCGAGACGCGCGGGGTCGGCGCGCTCAGCCGCCTGATCCTCGTCGTCGGTGGTCAGCACACCGAACACGATCGGCAGCCCGGTCTCGAGCGCGGCCTGCATC
>JBOGFL010000428.1:0-4492 GCA_050743285.1 Acidimicrobiia bacterium | reverse complement strand
GGGTGATCTCGCCGGTCATGGCCGTGTTGGGACGGCAGGGGCGCGCCGTCAGGAGCGAGGCGAAGGCGGTCGCGATCGTCACGCCGGCCGAGGGACCGTCCTTCGGGATCGCACCCGCGGGCACGTGCACGTGGAACCGCTGGGCGGTTTCGGTGAGTTCGAGCTCGTCGCGGTGCGACTGTACGTAGCTGAGAGCGATCCGGGCCGACTCCTGCATCACGTCGCCCAGTTGACCGGTCAACGTGAGACCGGCCTCGCCTTCCATGGCCGTGGCTTCGACGAACAGCACTTCTCCCCCGGTGCCGGTCACGGCGAGACCGGTGGCCACACCGGGCGTGGAAGTGCGATCAGCGGTCTCGGGGAAGAAGCGCGGCCGACCGAGGTCACGCCGCACCTCGTCGGGACCGATCATCGGCCCCGACTCGTTGTGGTCGCCGGTCGCGACGCGAGCCGCGACCTTGCGGAGCAGCCGGCCCAGCTCACGCTCGAGGCTGCGAACGCCGGCCTCCCGCGTGTAGTCGGTGATCACGCTGCGGATGGCGTCGTCGGTGACGTCGACATCGTCGGTGGTCAGCCCGGCCCGGTCTCGCTGGCGCGACAGGAGGTGATCGCGCGCGATGGCGAGCTTTTCCTCCTCGGTGTAACCGTCGAGCCGGACGACCTCCATACGGTCCAGCAGCGGACCTGGGATCGTCTCGATCACGTTGGCGGTGGCAAGGAACAGGACATCGGACAGGTCGAGGTCGACCTCGAGGTAGTGGTCGCGGAACGTGTGGTTCTGGGCCGGGTCGAGCACCTCGAGCAGCGCCGATGACGGGTCACCCCGCCAGTCGGCGCCGACCTTGTCGACCTCGTCGAGCAACACCACCGGGTTCATCGTCCCGGCCTCGGTGAGCGCTCGAACAATGCGGCCCGGACGCGCGCCGACGTAGGTACGCCGGTGGCCTCGTATCTCGGCCTCGTCGCGCACGCCACCCAGAGCGACCCGCACGAACTTGCGACCCAGCGCGCGCGCCACCGACTCGCCCAGTGAGGTCTTCCCGACACCGGGAGGACCCACCAGCGAGACGATCGCGCCGGAGCCACGCTGGCCGTCGTCGGTGATGCCGCGCTCGGCCCGCAGCTTGCGGACCGCGAGGTACTCGACGATGCGCTCCTTGACCTCGTCGAGGCCGGTGTGGTCCTCGTCGAGGATGCGGCGCGCGTCGTTGAGGTCGAGCCGATCGTCGGTGCGCTCGCCCCACGGAACCTCGAGCAGCGTGTCGAGCCAGCTGCGGATCCAACCGTGCTCGGGGCTCTGCTCGCTCGTGCGCTCCAACCGATCGACTTCGCGCGACGCCGCCTCCCGGATCGAGTCCGGGAGGTCGCGGTCTTCGATGCGCTTGCGGAACTCGGCGACCACGTCGTCGCCGTCTTCGCCGAGCTCCTTCTGGATCGCCGCCATCTGCTGGCGCAACAGGTACTCCCGCTGCGTCTTCTCCATGCCGTCGGTGACCTCGCTGCGGATGCGCTCGGCCATCTCGCGTTCGGCCAGCGCGTCACGCGCCCAGGCGACGACTTTCTCCAGCCGGTCCTCGACCGGAAGTGTTTCCAGCAGCTCGAGCTTGCGTTCGAGCGGTAGCTCCGGCCACCAGCCGGCGGTGTCGGCGAGTGCGGCCGGGTCGTTCACGCCGGCCAGCGCCTCGGCAAGTTGCGGCGCGCCCATCCGCTCGGCGATCGCACGCACGACCGCGCGCAGCTCCCGCGCCAGCTCGTGCGTCCGCTCGCTCGGCTCGGGGTCACGGACCGCTTCGGCCTCGACCCAGACGGCCGTGCCCGGTCCGGCCACGCCGGCCCCGACCACGGCCCGGTAGAGACCGCGCAGCACGAGGGCCCGCTGTCCGCCGGGCAACTCGCCCGACGACTCGATCCGGGCGACCGTGCCGACCGCCGCGTAGCGGTTGTCGACGCGCGGCACGAGCAGCACGACGCGGTCGGCTTCGTTGGCGCCGTCGACGGCAGCCCCCGCCTCCGCCGACTCGATCGCCAGGGTGACCACCATCTGCGGGAGCACCACGCCGTTCGGCAGCGGCAGCAGCGGCAGGGTCAGGGTCTGGGTCTCAGCCACGGGTTTCTCCATCGTGATTACACGATTACGTGAGTTCGGAAACCCCAGCAACGGGGTCGGCATTCCCGGGGCGATTTGCTCCATCTGCGCGAAGTGCCCTACTCGTGCCCGGCGCGCGCCGGTCGAACCCGAGCCCGGTCGGTCAGGAACCGCCCCGTGTCACCGGAGGCGAACGAACCGCCCCGGCGGAGGCTCGGCCACCGCGCCGGGATGCAACACCCACGCCAAGGCCTCGACGCCGTCGACGAGGCGCGGGCCGGGACGCGAGAAGTACGCGCTGGCGTCGACTGCGAGCAGCGAAGCCGCTTCGACCTCCGGGCGCTCGAGCAGCTCGCGGCCTTGGGCGACCGCCTCGTCGAGACCGTAGCCGCAAGGCATGAAGACGACGACGCCAGGGTCGGCACTCTCGATCTCTTCCCACGACGCCCGTCGCGACGGGAGGCCGGACTCGCCCAGGAGACACGTGGCGCCGGCCGCTTCGATCATCTCGGGGACCCAGTGGCCGCCGGTGAACGGCGGGTCGCTCCACTCCAGGGCAAGGGCCCGGGGCCACGGTAGATCCCGGGTCGCGGCCCGCACCGACGCAACTCGTTCCCGCAGCTCGGCGGCCCGCCGCTCGGCGCGGGCCTCGGTGCCGGTGGCGAGACCGACGGTCACGGTGCACTCGATGACGTCGTCGAGGCGGGCGGGATCGAGCGAGATGACCTCGGCGGTGCACCCGAGCGTCTCGAGCGCCTCTTCCACCTGGCCGGTCGGCACCGCACAGACGCGGCAGAGATCCTGGGCCAGGATCAGATCGGGCTGGAGGGCGGCGAACCTGTCGGTATCGAGCCGGTAGATCGCCTCTCCGGCGCCGATGCTGCCCGCCACCGCCGCATCGATCTGGGCCGGGGTCAGGCCGTCGTGGTCGAGGGTCGAGTGCGACACGACCGCCTTCGTCGCGGCCGCGGCCGGGAAGTCGCACTCGTGGGTGACGCCGACCACGTCGTCGCCGAGGCCGAGATCGAACGCGATCTCCGTCGCCGACGGCAGCAACGAGACGATGCGCATCAGCCCTCCGGGCCGGTCATCTCCTCGGGGCGGAGCAGACGGTCGAAGTCTTCGTCCGACAGATGGCCGAGCGCGGCGTTCGCCTCGCGCAGGGTCAGACCCTCTTTGTGCGCGTATTTGGCGATCTCGCCTGCCTTGTCGTACCCGATATGCGGTGTCAACGCGGTCACGAGCATGAGCGAGCTGCCGACGTGCTCGGCGATGCGGTCCTCGTCGGCGCGCAAGCCCTCAACCGCGAACCGGCGGAACGCCATGCAAGCATCCGAGAGCAGCGCGGTCGAGTGCAGGAAGTTGAAGATCATCACCGGCTTGAACACGTTCAGCTCGAAGTTGCCCTGTGAACCGGCGAAACCGATGGTGGCGTCGTTTCCGAGCACTTGTACGCAGACCATCGTCATGGCCTCGCTCTGAGTCGGATTCACCTTTCCCGGCATGATCGACGAGCCGGGCTCGTTCTCCGGCAGCACCAGCTCACCGAGCCCGGCCCGGGGCCCGGACGCCAGCCACCGAATGTCGTTGGCGATCTTCATAAGTGAGACGGCCAGCGTGCGCAGTGCGCCGTGCGCCATCACCAGGCCGTCGTGGGCGGCCAGGGCGGCGAACTTGTTGGGCGCAGTCACGAACGGCAGACCGGTCAGCTCGGCGATCTTGGCCGCCGCCCGCGTCCCGAATTCGGGTGGCGTGTTGATGCCGGTCCCGACGGCGGTTCCGCCGATGGCGAGCTCGTACAGGTCGGGCAGCACCGCGTCGACGCGGGCGAGGTCGTCGTCGAGCTGGGCGACGTAGCCGCTGAACTCCTGCCCCAGGGTGAGGGGGACGGCGTCCTGGAGGTGCGTGCGCCCGATTTTCACGATGTCGTCGAACTCGGCGGCCTTCGCCGCCAGCGCGTCGCGTAAGGCACGCACCGACGGCACCAGCCGATGCACCACCGATTCGGCGGCCGCGATGTGCATCGCGGTCGGGAACGTGTCGTTCGACGACTGCGACATGTTGACGTCGTCGTTGGGGTGGATCGGATCCTTCGACCCGCGCTCGCCGCCCGCCAGCTCGATCGCCCGGCTGGCGATCACCTCGTTGACGTTCATGTTGGTCTGGGTTCCGCTGCCCGTCTGCCAGACCGACAGCGGGAACTCCTCGTCGTGCTTGCCGTCGAGTATCTCGTCGGCGGCTTGGGCGATGAGCGAGGCCTCCCGGGCCCCGATCTCTCCGAGATCCTGGTTCACGAGGGCAGCCGCCTTCTTCAGGATCGCCATGCCCCGGATGACCCCGGCCGGCATCCGGTCTTCGGCGATGTCGAAGTGGTGCAGCGACCGCTGCGTCTGTGCGCCCCAGTAC
>JBOGFL010000427.1:0-2765 GCA_050743285.1 Acidimicrobiia bacterium | reverse complement strand
CACCATTCGGAGACCGAGTACCGGCGGGCGGTCTCGTCTCCGTCGGCCTTGAAGATGCTGCGCATCCTCCCCATCTCGTAGGGGCGTCCGGCGCCGGGCGGGAGGTGGATCGGACGGCGAGTGTCGGGACCGTGGCTCATTGTCCTATTGTGACGAATCCGCGCCGGGTTGGCTTGGACGAATGGGAACAGTGCGCCGGGGGCTAGAGCGAGCGCGTGGAGGGAAGTGGGCGGGCGGCGGCGGCCAGGAGGTCCTCGACGTAGGCCGAGTCGTCGGCGCCGACCGGCGGTTGGCTGCGCAGTACCGCGACGACGTCGGCGGCCCACGCGTTCCAGGCGGGGCGGGCGGCGGGGGCGAGGCGCCCGTGGGCTTCGCCCAGATCGAGCAGCGCAGCGGCTACGTCGGTCCCGATCGTGGGGATGTTGGCGTAGTCGCGGAGGTTGCCCTGGAAGACGCCGAGCTCGCATTCGACGAGCTGGCAACCGGCGGACGGTACCTCGACGTTCAGATGGGTCTCGGCGCCGTACCCGGGGGGCAACGGACGGATCGGCAGCCCGGTGCGCAGTGCCCGGAAGCCACTGAGCGGGAACGACAGGTCGTCGACCCGTTCGGGAAACAACGAGCGCAACAACGGAAGGTAAAGACCGGGAGTCACCGCAAGCCGTCGCTTCGGTTCGTGGAACGCCCCGACGACCATGTCGGCGCCGGACGCGGCCGCCACCTCGCGCAACCGCTGCGGAATGTTGACCTCGGAGGCCTCGAGGTCGGCGTCGACGAAGCACATGTAGCCGTCTCGACAGCGCGCCAGCGCCGTGGCCATGGCGCGACCCTTGCCGAGGGGGGCGCTGACGACGCTCACGCCGAGCGAATCCGCGACCGCCGCCGACCGGTCGGTCGACGCGCTGTCGATGTACCAGACCTCGTCGCCGGACTCGACCGCGTCGGAGACCTGGGCGACCGCGTTGGCGAGCGTGGCCTCCTCGTTGTGGCCGACAACTGCGAACGTGAACCGGTCGTCCATCGGCCGACACCCTACGAGGCGCCCGTCGGCGGGGAACGGTAGAACCAGGCGTGATCCACGACCCCTCGGCGCCCGCCGTCGTCCTCTCGCCGCATCCCGACGACGCGGTGCTCAGCGCGTGGTCGGTGCTGAGCCGCCCCGGAGCGGTCGTCGTGGTCAACGTCTGTGCCGGCATCCCGCCCGCCGGCACGCTCGGTGACTTCGACCCCGTGTTCGGGGCCACCGACTCGTCCGTCCTCGTGCAGCAACGACTGGCCGAAGACGCCGACGCCCTGTCAACAGTGGGCCGTCCGAGCCGCAATCTGGACCTGCTCGAGGTTCAGTACCGCGGTCAACCCGTATCCCCGGACCGGATTCGGACGGCGATCGCCGGGAGTGCCGACGAAGTCGGCTCGTTGGTCGCGCCTGCCGGCATCGGTGCGCACCCTGATCACGTGCTTGTTCGCGATGCCGCGCTGGCGATCGCCGCCGAAGTCGGGATCCCGATCGCGCTGTACGCCGATCTCCCCTACGCAATCTGGGCCGGTTGGCCGCACTGGGTGACCGGACGAGAGCCGCGGCCGTACCTCGTGCCCGACGCCCGGTGGCGCGCCGACCTCGAGTCGATACCGGTACCGGACCGTGCGCTGGTCGCGCGCCCTTGCGAGCTGGGCGAGGCGGAAGCCGCTCGCAAACTTGCCGCGATTCGTCTTTACCGGTCGCAGTTCGAGGCCCTGAATGCAGGGCCCGTTGCG
Organism: Acidimicrobiia bacterium; assembly: GCA_050743285.1. GTDB lineage: Bacteria > Actinomycetota > Acidimicrobiia > IMCC26256 > JACDBD01 > JBOGFL01. The sequence goes on along the minus strand of JBOGFL010000427.1, from coordinate 1,010 downwards.
CGGCTCACGAACCCGGAAGTCATCGGGTACGAGCTGCACTGGGACGTACGGATTTGACGGGTCACGGGCCGCTCGGAGGCTCCAGGTAGCCGAGCAGCACCGCGTCGCGGTTCTCGCCCCGGTCGGTGAATAACACCTGGTGACCGAGTACCGGATGCCAGCTCGCGAAGAGCGGGATGCGATCCACCTCTTCCCGCTGATGCAGGTAGCCACTCGGTTCGCTCGTCGTCGATTCATCGAAGTCGCGGGCCGTCACGCGGCGGGAGAACAACCGGCGGGCTCGCGCTGCCAGCGGTGGCCGCATGCCGCGCGTGTGCAACTCGCCGTGGGTGGTTACCCACACCGGAACGGCGCCGGGGAGCGGTCGCGGTACGAGCGTTCCGAGCTCGCGGACCCGCCCCGGGTGGGGAAGTGTGCCGAGCCGGTACTCGGGACCACCTCCAGTCGAGACCTCGAGGAGGCCGAGCGGGCGGAGCGTCTCACGTTCCTCGAGGGGCGGGTGCGGGCGGCCTTCGAGCGCGAGCGAAAGAATCAGATTGAGCCGGTTGTCGCGCGTCCATCGGTGGGGCACCCACGGATCGGCGGTCGCGTACCGGTAGCTCGCCGCAACCGTCGACGCGCGCAGCGCGTCGACGATCGCAGCGCGGAGCTCGCCTTGCGAGCCACGCGCGTCGAGCGCAACTGCCACCTCGGCCCAGTCGATCCGGGCTTTCATGTGGGGAAGGCGCAGGCGGCGGACCCGTTCGACGTCGAGGTCGGGCGGAAACTCGGTAGCCCGGGCGACCGAGTCGACGGTGAACAGGCAGGCCATCGTGTAGAGGCACTTGCCGCACTGGCCACAGTTGTCGGGCCGGTTCTGCACGTAGCAGACCTTCAAGAAGGCGAGCAGCTCGGGATGCTCGTCGACGAGCCACTGGATCTTTCCCAACCGGGTGTGGGTGATCGAGCCGTGGGTGATCGTCATCCGGTCCGTCGAGAAGAGCGGGTCGAGCAGCGGGTTGGTGCCACAC
>JBOGFL010000426.1:0-2979 GCA_050743285.1 Acidimicrobiia bacterium | reverse complement strand
GGCCCGTCAGCAGGCCGGTGGTCACGAAGCGGGTGGCGGGGAGACGGTCTGACTGCCAGTAGATCTCGGGCAGGTGACCCCAAACGAAGATCCGGTCGTCGGGCCCGGTGTGACGGCGCAGGTAGCCGGACACCTGGCCGGTGATGTCGGCGCGGGTGTGGCCGGCGTCGAACGCCTCGCCGACGAACCACAGGGCGGGCACCGCCGCAAGCACCGCGACGGTGGCGACCAGCGGGCGCCGGGCGGTCGCCAACGGCCGCGCCGCGAGCAACGCCAACGGTGGCGCCAGCTGCAGGTAGTAGTGACCGAAAAACCGGAAACCGGTCGCCACGCCGATCGCGGCCGCGATCAGCCACAGCCACAGGTCGCCGTCTTCGCGCCGGTGGCGCCACGCCAGCGGCAACAGCACGAGAAACGCCGCGTTCGCGAGCAGAAAGTCGTGGCTGTTCTCGGCTCCGAGCCGGAAACCGGCGGAGACGCCTTCGAGGTCGAGGTAGCCACCCGAGTCGGTGAACGACCAGCGGAACAGGTTGCGAGGTCCGACGATGAGTGCGGCCACGACGAGAGGAATCACCGCCCCCGCCGCGAGCCGGAGCAGTTCTCGACTCCGCCCTCTCCGCCAGGCGAGATACGCGAGCGGAAGCAGCGTGGTCGCCGCGGTCTGCTTCACGAGCGTGGCCGCGCCCAGCGCCACACCACCGGCGAATGTTCGTCCGCGGGCGCCGAGCGCGACCGCGGCCGTCATCACCGGCAGCATGAACACCTCGAAGTTCGCGGCTTGGGCGTCTTCGGGCTTCAACGCCACCGCGGAGGCGAGATACAGCCCGGCGGCACCGATTCCGCCCCGGCTCCCGAACCGGCGCCGGGCCTCGATGAACAGCAGACCCGCGGTGGCGGCGTGGGCGCCGACCGCGAGCAGCCGAACGCTCCAGAGTGCGTCGGAGCCGGTGATGCGGAACGCGCCGGCATAGATGAACGGAAGGATCGGCGGTTTTCGGTCGACGGCATCTTCGTAGAGGCGGCCGCCGGCGTTCAGCACCTTGGCCTCGGTTGCGACGAACGCCTCGTCGGGGTTGAAGATCGATCCCCGCAGGAAACTCGGCAGGTGGAGGAGAAACGCGACCGCGACGATCCCGACCGCGATCAGCGCAACCGAGACCCAGGGCGCCTTTCGATGCGCTTCGGCGACGCGCTTCTGAACGCTGGGACGTGCGACGTCGGTGCCGGCGACCATGCCTAGACGAGCGGCCAGGGCATCGAGTGGTAGCCGGCGTCGGGCTCGGGCAGACGCCCGGCGCGGACGAGGGCGCGCGTCCGCTGTTGCAGCGCGTCGGCTTCGATCGGCGACAACAATGAGCTGAGACGCTCGCCGAACGGGCCGTCGACGGCGTCGGCGAGCCGGCACAGATCGTCGGCGGCCGCAGCCGGGACGCGCTCGCCGGCGAAGTCCCAGATGACGGTGCGCAGCTTCCACGCCGCGGAGAACGTCAGGCCGTGATCGATCCCGACGATTGCACCGTCGGCGCGGCTGCGCAGGCAGTGACCCGCCTTGCGGTCGGCGTTGTTCACGATCACGTCGAAGACGGCAAACTGGCGCAGGCGATCGGCGTGGTCGGCGAGCAACTCGAAGTAGTGGTCCTCGGGATCGTGGTCGACGAAGAGTTGGACCGCCCCCGGCCCGAGCGGACCCTCCCTGGCGATGGTGACCGGCACGATCCCCCACCCGAGCGCCTCCGACACCTCGTAAGCCGCGAGCTCGCGCCGGTAGAGGGTCCCGTCCGGGAAGTCCCACAAGGGACGCTCGCCGCGGCGCGGTTTGTACACCACGAGCACATCCACGCCGTCGACGGTCACGGTGGCGAGGAATGTCGCGTTCGACGACCACGCGACGCGGCCGACGATCGAGAGCTCGCCGTCGGCGAGCAATTCGCGGGCGTCGTCGGGTTCTAGTTCCAGCGCGGGCATATGTGGCCGTCGGGGTCCATCGGCTGCTCGCACAGCGTGCAGCGGGGCCGCCCCGCCGCCACTGCTTCGACGCCCCGAGCGGCCATCGCCCGCACCTGCGGCCGGGTCGCGACCAACTTCGCGACCCATCCGCTCAGCTCTTCGTCGGCCGCGACGTCGACCTCGTCGTCGTCTGCGTCGTCGTCGCTGGTCCGCTCGTGCAACTCGATGACGACCATCTTGCGTTCGGGGTCGAAGCCGAGACCGATGAGGCGGGCCCGGAACAAGGGGTCGGTGGGATCCGACAGCGCCGCGGTCTTCGCGTCGACGCCCTCCGATTCCGACGGGTCTTCGGGGAACTCGGGCTCGAGCCGCTCGAGGAACGCGACCGCCTCGGCCGCCAGGTGTGCGACCTGCTCCTTTTCGACCAGAACCGTGAGCTGAGCCGCCTCTTTCCGGGCCTGAATGTAGAAGGCCCGTTCACCGGGTTCGCCCACCGCGCCGGCCGCCAGCGCATCGACCGGATCGAGCTCGATGGGGTCAGGCGCGTCCGTCACGGCTGTCCTCTCTGTCCTTCTTCTTCGGCGGCGGGGGCACGAGCTCGTCGAGGCTGCCGGTGTCGTTGCACTTGACGAGCATGGCGCCGAGCGGTGACAACTCGAGAATGCTCACCGACGCGGGCGACACGTTGATCCGTTGGAACAGGTCGAGGTGCAGGCCGGTGTAGTGCGCGATGGCCGCTTTGATCGGGTCGGCGTGCGACACGACGACGACGAGTTCGCCGGGGTGGTCGGCGGCAACCTGATCGAGGGCGACGACCATTCGGGCCTGCATGGCGGCGAGTGACTCGCCGCCGGGGAAGCGCGCGCGCGACGGCGCTCGCTGGACCGTCTGCCACAGGTCGGTGCGGGAGAGGTCGGCGAGCTTGCCGCCCGTCCATTCTCCGTAGTCGGCTTCGATGACGCCCTCGAGGGGCTCGACACGCAGCTGGTGGCGCTCGGCGACGGCCTGGGCGGTCTGGGTGGTGCGCTCGAC
>JBOGFL010000425.1:0-1960 GCA_050743285.1 Acidimicrobiia bacterium | reverse complement strand
GCCCACGACGACCTCGACCCCGAGGGCACGAGCCGCGGCAAGGAAGTCAGGGGCTCGGTAGGTCGAGCTCGGCAGCAGCAGGAGCAGCCGGGCCATGGTCCTATCATGGCCGTCAGGAGGTTGCCCGCCATGACCGACGAGTTGACGCCCATCCTCACCATCACCGACGCGGCGCTCCAGAAGATCGTCGAGGTGCGGCGGGAGGAAGACGATCCCGACGCGCTGGCGCTGTGGCTCGAGGTCAGCGGCGTGTCCGGCACGACGTACAGCTACGACATGTACTTCCGCCGCTTCGACGAGGCGGCGCCGGAAGACGTCGTGCAGCACGGCGACGACCTCTCGGTGGTCGTCCCGGGCGACAGCGTCGACAAGGTCCGGGGCGCGACCCTCGACCTCTCGGGCGGGGGGATGGTCCTCCAGAATCCCAACCGGCCCGTGCTCAGCCCGGCGGTTGGCACCGCCGGAGGCCCGCCCCCCGACCTCTCCGGTGAAGTGCCGCAGCAGGTGGTCCAGGTGCTCGACGAGCAGATCAACCCCGCCATCGCGGCCCACGGCGGGTTCGCCGAGCTGGTCGCGGTCGAGGACGGCATCGCCTACCTGCGTCTGGCCGGCGGCTGCCAAGGCTGCGGCATGGCGTCGGTCACCCTCAACCAGGGGATCGAGGTCGCGCTCATGGACGCCATTCCCGACATCAAGGGTGTCGTCGACGTCACCGACCACGCCTCCGGCGAGAACCCCTACTTCGAGTCCGCCAAGAAGTAGCCCCGACCTCTACATTTTGGTGTCGCAAACGCACAATTGCTGCGCCTACGCGACGCCAGAACGTCGACCGCTCTCGGCGAAGCGCTGGGCGTCCTCGGCGGCGTAGGACGCGACCGCGGCGTCGGCAGTGGCATTGGCGGTGATCGCGGCCACGACCTCGGCGAAGCGGTCAGCGGGGATCGCGCAGGTCATCTCGGTCGCGTCGATGCCGGTTCGCACCCGGCTCAGCGCGCAGCCGACGCTCGCGGCAGGCTCGCCCTGTTCCTTGGCGATGGCGACGATGTGACACTGGGGCTTGCCCTCGACGCGCAAACCGGGGATTGCGTCCGACAGCACCATCAACTGCTTCGCGTTCACCCGTAGGAACACGACGTCCGGGTCGACGGGCGTCTCGGCCAGCGGCCCGTACATGACCGCGCCGGGCCTCTTCGTGACGACCGGTATCTCCGGCACGACGTCCATTGTCACCCAACCGGTGTCGAGGAGCGCGGCGACGTCGGAGTTGCCCGCGATTTCCTCCATCGTCTTGAGGCCGTGAGTCAGGCTTCCGACCGAGCAGTTGGCGTGATCTTGCGCCACCGTCGAGAACGTGCGCTCGGCGGCCTTGATCCAAAACACGCACCCGGCTGAGACGCGACCGGTGCGACCATCCGGCATCGGCTCCGGCATCGGCTCCGCGAACGCCGGAACGCCCGCGGGCGGCGCGTCGGCGAACGTAATGGCCAATGGCGGAGCGATCAGGTGCAGCGTGTTGTCGAGCTCGATGGCGAGATGCTTCCAGTCAGTCATGGGCCCTCACCCTACGACGCACTGGTGCGCAGCCCGCGCAGGCGCTCGACGACACCGGGCATCACCCCGAGGAACCGGTCGATGTCCGCGTCGTTCGAGGTCCAGCCGACGCTGACCCGCAGCGAGTGATCGGCATCGAGGCCCATCGCCTGGAGCACCGGCGAGGGCTCCAACGCTTCGCTCGAGCACGATGAACCGGAGTGGACCGCGACGCCCTGCTGATCGAGGCCGAGCAGGACGGGTTCGGCTTCGACACCGGCGAGCCCGAGGCACACGAGGTGAGGGAGGCGACCGACGGGATCGCCATAGACGTCGAGGCCGGGCACCGCGGCCGGGAGCTCGGAGAGGAGACGGTCGGTCAGGCGGCGCGCCTCCTCGGCTTCGGTGTCGAGCGCGCCACCGGCGAGGT
>JBOGFL010000424.1:0-1765 GCA_050743285.1 Acidimicrobiia bacterium | reverse complement strand
GCGCAGGATACCTGCGCCGCTGATCCTCGCCTCTTGGCGCCATCAGACGATTCTCGACTCCTTGCCGGTCCAGTAGCGCTCGCGCAACAGTCGCTTGTAGAGCTTGCCGGTGGGCTGGCGGGGGAGCTCGGCGTCGAAGTCGATAGTCCGTGGGCACTTGTAGTGGGCGAGGTTCTCGCGGCAGAAGGCGAGGAGCTCCTGCTCGAGCTCGGGGCCGGCGTCCACCATGTCGATCGGCTGCACCACCGCCTTCACCTCTTCCCCCATCTCCTCGTTCGGAACTCCGAACACCGCGACGTCCATCACCTTCGGGTGCGTGACGAGCAGGTTCTCGGCTTCCTGGGGGTAGATGTTCACGCCGCCCGACACGATCATGAAATCGCGCCGATCGGTCAGGTAGAGGTAGCCCTCGTCGTCGACGTAGCCCATGTCACCGACGGTTGCCCAGCCCTCCCGGTTGTGGTTGGCCGCAGTCTTGTCGGGATCCTTGTAGTACTCGAAGGTGAGGCTCGTCTCGCCGGGCTCGAACCACACGACGCCCGACTGGCCGATCGGAAGCTCGGCGCCGTCCTCGTCGAGGATGTGCACGACGCTGTTGAGGGCCCGGCCGACCGAGCCGGGGTGCGCCAGCCACTCCTCGCTGTTGATGATCGTCGCGCCGGTGCCCTCGGTCGCGCCGTAGTACTCGAACACGATTGGGCCCCACCACTCGATCATCTGTTGCTTCACGGGCACCGGGCACGGCGCGGCGGCGTGGATCGCGATCTTGAGCGACGACACGTCGTGCTTGGTCCGCTCCTCCTCGGGGAGCTTGAGCATGCGGACGAACATCGTCGGCACGAACTGCGCGTGCGTGACCCCGTAGGTCTCGATGTACTCGAGGGCCACGACGGGATCGAAGTGCTCCATGATGATGCACGTGCCACCGAACCTGGTCACCGCGATACAGAACTGCAACGGTGCGGAGTGGTAGATCGGTGCCGGCGACAGGTAGACGGTGTTCTCGTCGATTCCGTACAGCAACCGGAACCCGGCGAGGGCGGGCGGTGGGTTGCCGATCGGGCGCCGCTCGAGCACGTATTTGATGCCTTTGGGGCGGCCGGTGGTCCCCGACGAGTAAAGCATCGCGTGGCCCTCGAGCTCCTCGGTGAGCGGCTCGGTCGGGAACGGAGCAACCGACTCCTCGTAGCTGTCGAAGCCCGGCACCCTCCCGCCGACCATCAGGCGGATTTCAACCCGGTCGGGGAGTAGCGGCGCCAGGTCGGCCGCGACCTCGGCCAGTGCATGCGACGCGACGATCGCCTTGGCGTCACAGTTCTCGGCGATGTACGCGACCTCTTCGGCATTGAAGTGGTAGTTGATCGCGGTGAAGTACAAGCCCGACCGTTGCGCGGCCCACGCCACCTCGAGGTAGCGGGAGTTGTTCTCCATGAAGATCGCGACGTGGTCGCCGAAGCGCAGGCCCGAGTCGTAGAGCAGCCGGGCGAGCTGATTCGAGCGCTCGTCGAGCTCGCGGTACGTGACGGTCTCGCCCGTCGCGCCCATGACGTACGCGGCCTTGTCGGGCCACTGCTCGGCAATTTCCCCCGGCCACATTTGTTTGCTGGTCCTCGCTTACTGCGGGCCGGGGAACCGTTCTCCCCGGCGCCCTCGCAGGCCCGGGCGCTTGCGGCGCCGGTCGGCAAAACCGCCGTCGCCGCCGGCGCGCGGTCGTGCGCTCGTCCTGGCTCGCTCGCGGTGCTCGTTCGCCCGTCCCACGTGTCTC
>JBOGFL010000423.1:0-3123 GCA_050743285.1 Acidimicrobiia bacterium | reverse complement strand
GGTTCCAACCGCCGCCGCCGTACAGGATGTCGCGCGCCCCGCCGGGTGGCGTCATGGGCGGCGTGACGTTGTTGTCGCCGAGGCGTGCCAACGCGGCGGCGATGTAGTCCTTCCAGTACACCTGGCTGCGCTCGACCCACGTCGCGGCGCGGTCGAGCGCGTCGGCCATGAACGCGGGCGTCGGCCGCGCCGGCGCCTTGCCCTCGTTGCCGACCCGCTCGATGTGGAGCGGCGCGACAGGGTCGTGGTTCCAGTCGCTCACGTACTGGCGTACGAGGATGTGGTCGGCGTCGGGGTGGAGCGGGATCCAGTTGCCGGGGTGCTCGTCCGCGCTCACGACTACCTCGAGCCGGCCGTCGGGGCCGACGTCGACCTGCGACAGGTTCCGCTCCTCGAACACCTGGTACTGGTCGAGCTGCATGTCGCCTTCGGGCGTCGAGATGATGAGCTCCCGCAGCCCGGTGACGTCGCCCGTCACCCGGTACGTGCCGGTCGGCTCGACCGCCCGCTGGTACTGGTTGTCGGCGTTGGGGCCGCCCCACTTCACGACGTCGTCGTCGTACCGGTAGAACGCGGGGAACCCGGGTCGGAGGACTCGAGGTGCCACTGGAGCGCGAATACCGTGAGGCGGGCGAGCGCGCGGTAGCCCTCGGCCCGGTCGACAGCGTGCCGGGGAAGTCGGGCTCGAGGATGCGCCGGCCCGCGGCGGCGAGGCGGTCGCAGAACGCGGCCCAGGCGTCGCCCGACGTCAGGGCGTCGGCACCGGTCGCGGGACGGGGTTCATCGGGCATGCCGGCCTCCGGGCCTTCGGGCTTCGTGCGACCCCGGAGATCATGGCCGGAATCGCCCATCCCGGCCCGTGGGGCCGGCGTCGCCGCGGTTACTGCTTGGTATGACTTCCAAGGTGGGCCCGAAGGGACAGGTCGTGATCCCGAAGGCCATGCGCGAACGCCTCGGCATCCGGCCCGGCGGCGAGGTCGAGTTCGTCGAGGTCGAGGGGGGCGTGCGCGTCGAGCCCGCCCGTCACGCGCGGGAGCTCCGGGGCCGCTACGGCGGCTCCCGCCTCACCGAATTGCTCGAAGCCGAGCGCCGCGCGGAACTCGCCGACGAGGAGGATCGGGCGGGGCGCGCGTGACGCACTGCCTCGACAGTTGGGCCGTACTCGAGTGGCTCGAAGGCGGCGAGCCCGCAGCAGCCCGGGTGGACGCGCTCTTCGCAGCCGGGACGCCGATCATGAGCTGGATCAACCTCGGTGAGGTCGCCTGCGTCGTCGCCCGCCACCACGGTGAACAAGAGGCCGCCACGGTCGTCGGCCGGTTGCAAGGCGCGCTCGACCTGGAGCTCCCGACCCGAGATCGCGTGCTCGCAGCCGCCGCGCTCAAGGCTGCGCACCGCATCTCGTACGCCGACGCGTTCTGCGTCGCCACCGCGCTCGGCCACGAGGCGGTGCTCCTCACCGGCGACCCGGAGATCCTCGGTGCCGATGCCGACTGGCCGCGGGAAGACCTTCGCCCCGGTTGAGCATCGGGGGCACCGCGTGGGACCCGTGCACGGGGTCGGCGAAGTGCGCCCGAAGCTACTGAGCGCCCGCTGCCATCTGCTGGAGCATCTGCTGGAGGCCGGCCTGGTCGGGGCCGACGAACGGCGGCGCGGTCGGCGCACTGGCGAGCGATTCAGTCATCCGATCGACCATGTCGCCGCTCGCGGCCGGAAGGTGGCTGCTCAAGATCATCTTCGGCGCCATGTCGCGGACGGCGCCGAGCTCCTTGGCGATCACACCCGGGTCTGCCTTGTGCAGCCACGGCGAGTCGACGGTGGCCCAGAGCACCTGTGCCGCGCGTAGGTCGCTCTCGGAGATGTCGGCGGCGTTCTGCGGAACGTCGGCCAGACATGCGCCGAAGCTGTCGGAGCTGAAGAGCGCACCCGACTTCCCCTCGTGGAAGCCAGTCGTCGACGGGTTGTCGAAGATCGGGGGCTTCCACGCCGTGAGCGTGCGGTCGCCGACCGTGAGCATCTCGCCCGGGTTGAGGAAGTACAGCCGGTCCATCGGCAACGGCGCATACAAGCTCATGATCCCGGTTCCGATGAACGTCGTGATCAGGCGAAGGTCTTGGTTCTCGGCGAGCAGCTGCCCGAGGCTGCCGATGTGGTCGAAGTCGGTGTGGGTGAGCCAGATCCATTTCAGCTCGGCGGGGGTCGATGACCGATCGCAGCACGGACATGAACTCCTCGGTCTCCACGACCACGCCGGTGTCGACGAGGATGGGTTCGGGCCCCTTGATGACGAACGCGTTGACCGGGATGAGCCCGAGGCTGGGGATCGGGATGGTGGAGGTGATCACCTCGATGTCGGGCGCGGCTTGGTACGAAGTGGGCATCGGGCGTCTCCAATGTGGTCAGGGGGACGGAACCGCCACACGCTGCTCCCGCCCCCTCGTGTGGCCCCAGTCTGCACCGGAACCGCGCCACCGCGCCGAGAGCCGTCCCGTGACCCGGGTCGGTCAGGCGAGCAGCTCGATCGTGGCCCGGTGCCCGGGCGACGCCGCTAGTTTGCCGTCGAAGGTGAGTAACGGCGCGTCGAGTGCCTCCGCCAGCGCGAGATAGAAGGCGTCGTACGCGGTCACGTTGTCGCGAAGCTCCCACACCCGAGGCAGGAGCGGCTCGTGCTCGTAGTGTTCGATGTCGAGGGCGGTGAGGTCGTCGAGTGCGGCGGCGGCGACCTCGCGCTCGACGGATCCGGTCGTCGTGTATCGACGCAAGACCTGCGCGACCTCGACGGCGAGCAGGTGCGGTGAGTGGAGCGACTCGGCCGGGTCGGCGATCCGGGTGCTCACGCGCGAGCCGCTGTTGGTGTTGAGCAGCAGCTCCAGTACGGCCGAAGCGTCGAGCACGATCACCGCGCGTCGCGTTCGGCCCGCACGGCAGCCACCGGCGCGCGCCGGGGCCGGCTCGGCGGGCGGGCCGCGATCCGGGCGAGCACCTCCTCCCGGGTCGGACGCTCCGCGGAACGCCGGAGCTCCGCCAGGGCGTACTCGGACAGCGACATGCCGGCGAGCGCGGCGCGGGCCTTCAACGTGCGGTGGACGCCGTCGGGGACGTTGCGGATCTGCAACGGCTTCATGC
>JBOGFL010000422.1:0-3622 GCA_050743285.1 Acidimicrobiia bacterium | reverse complement strand
ACGTTGTCGTAGATCGACTTCGGAAATGGGTTGGGCTTCTGGAAGACCATGCCGATACGCTTCCGCACCTCGACGGAGTCGACCTCGGCGCCGTAGAGGTCGATGCCGTGGTAAAGGATCGTCCCGTTGACCGACGCGGTTGGGATCAGGTCGTTCATGCGGTTGAAGCAGCGGATGAAGGTGCTCTTGCCGCACCCGGACGGGCCGATGAAGGCGGTCACGTAGTTCCTGTAGATCTCGAGCGAGACATCCTTGAGCGCGGGGACACCCGAGTAGTCAACGGTCAGGTCGCTGACGTCGAAGAGCACCTCACGGTGTGTGGGCGCGGTGTCCTGCGCCCGAGCGGCGAGCAGCTTCTCGTCCATGCCGGGAATCTTCGCAGGTGCGGCAGGGGCACTTTCCATCTCGGACATCACCATCGTCTCTGGTAGCGGTTGCGGAGCCAGATCGCGAACGCGTTCATCGTGAGCAGGATTACAAGGAGGACGATGATCCCGGCCGCCGCAAGCAGCCGGAACTCGTCCTGCGGCCGCGTGATCCACTGGTAAATCTGGATCGGGAGCGCGGTGAACGACCCGAGCAGTGTCGGGTTGACTGCGACATAGGTGAGCGCACCGACGAGGAGAAGAGGGGCGGTCTCGCCGATTGCCCGGGCGAGCGCGAGGATCGAGCCCGTCGCGATGCCCGGGATCGCCGCGGGAAGAACCTGGCGCGAGACGACTTGCCACTGAGTCGCTCCGAGCGCGAAGGCTCCTTGCCGAATCGAGTCGGGGACCGCGCGGATCGCTTCCCGTGCCGCCACGATCACGGTTGGGAGCACGAGCAGCGTCAGGATCAAAGCCCCCGCCAGCAGCACCTCCCCGAGCCCGATGCCTCGCACGAGAAAGGCGAGCCCGAGGATGCCGTAGACGATCGAAGGCACAGCGGCGAGGTTCTGAATGTTCAGCTCGAGCAGCCGGTTGTACCACCTGTCGCGGTTTGCGTACTCCTCGAGGTAAATCGCAGTCCCGACGCCGATCGGCACCACCAAGACGAGGAGCAGAAGCATCAGATAGATCGTTCCGAGGATCGCCGGGCGTGCGCCGGCGTTGGCAGGGTTGGTCGAGTTCGGCTCCGTGAAGAGGGTGGGGTCGAGGTACCCGATGCCCTTCTGGATCACGTCGGCGAGGAGCGTGAAGAGGAGGACGAAGCCGATCGTCACCGAGACGAGCAAGACGACGTAGAAGATCGTGCCGCGGATTTTGTCCCCGCGCGGCCGGCGGCCGATGGCTGCTGGGACGCTACTCATTCGTAGATCTCCCGATACTTCCGCACGAGGCGAATGGAGATCATGTTCATGAAGAACGTGATCACGAAGAGCGTCAGCCCCACCGCGAAAATGGTCTTGTACTCGATGGATCCGGTCGGCACGTCGCCGATTCCCGTGGCGCCGATGAAAGCGGTCATCGTCTGCGAGGGCTCGCGCGGGTCGAGCGTGATCTGGGCGATCCCCCCGGCCACGATGAGCACGACCATGGTCTCGCCGATGGCGCGAGAGATGGCGAGAACGAAGCTCGCCACGATCCCCGAAATCGCTGCGGGAATGACGATACGCGTCGAGACCTGGAGCCTCGACGCGCCGAGACCGTAGGCGCCGTCACGCAGCTCCTGCGGCACCGCAGTCATCGCGTCCTCCGAGATCGAGGCGACCGTCGGAATGAGCAGCACGCCGATGACGAGGCCCGCAGCGAGGACGTTGAACGTCCCCACGTCGACCCCGAGATCCTGGAGGAGGGGCGTGAAGAACGTGAGGGCGAAAAAGCCGAACACGACGGTCGGGATGCCGGCGAGCACCTCGAGCGCCGGCTTGAGGATGCTGCGGGCCCGGGGGTGCGCATACTCGCTGAGGTAGACCGCCGCTCCGAGCCCAAAGGGCAGGGCGACCAGGCTCGCCCAGAACGTCACCGTCAACGTGCCGACCAGGAGCGGCTGGACGCCAAACGACGCGGGCTCGAAGAGCGGGGCCCAGCGGTCGCCGGTGAGGAAATCGACGATCGAGACCTCGCGGAAGAACTCGATGGAGGGCAAGAGCAAGGCGATCACGATGCCGATCGTCGTCGCGACCGAGACCATGGCGCAAAGGGCGAGGACGCCCTTGACGGCGACCTCGCCCCAGCGCCTGCCTTCGGCGCGCAGCCGGATGGGTGCCGGCTCCCCGCCTACTGTGATGTCGTGGGTTGCCACGTCGGCTAGCGAGCGGTGGAGGACTCCAGGGTCGAGAGGTTGGTCGTGACCAGGTCGTCGGGAACCGGGATGAAGAGCGCATCTTCGGCGAGTTGGATCGAGTTCGTCAGGAAGTACTCGACGAAGCCGTAGACCTCAGGCCGAGCGAGCGACTCGTTCTTCGCGTAGATGAAGAGCGGGCGCGAGAGGGGAACGTAGGTGCCGTCCCGAGCGGTGTCGACGCTCGGCGCGACGCAGCCGTCGCCGCCGTCGATCTCGACTGCCTTGAGCGTGTCCGCGTTCTCCTCGTAGTACGTGTAGCCCAGGTACCCGAGCCCGCCTGGATCGCCTTCGACCGCCTGCACGGTGACGTTGTCGTCCTCGCTGGCGGTGTAGTCGGCACGGCTTGCGCCCTCTTCGCCGCTGATCTCGTCGGTGAAGTAGTCGAACGTCCCGGAGTCGGTGCCGGGGCCGGCAAGCACGAGCGCCTGGTCGGGGAAGCTTGGGTCGATCTGATTCCAGTTCGTGACCTTGCCCTCGGCGGCAGGCTCCCACATCTTGTTGAGCTGCTCGACCGTGAGACAGGTAGCCCAGTCGTTTTCACTGTTGACGACCACCGTCAGCGCGTCCACGCCGACCTGGAACTCCGTGTATTCGATGTCGGCATCGGCGCAGAGCGGCACCTCTTCCTCCTCGTCGATCGGGCGGGAGGCGTTCGAGACGTCGGTCTCGCCGGCGCAGAAGCGTTCGAAGCCGCCGCCCGTGCCCGAGACGCCGACGGTGACGTTCACATTGGGCTGCTCGCCGCGAAACGACTCAGCGGCGGCAGTCGTCAGCGGGCCGACCGTGCTGGAGCCGTCGATCTCGACCTTGCCGGAGAGCTCCTCGGCCTCGGTCGTCGCGCCGGTGTCCTCGGTCGTTGCGGCCGCGTCTGGGCTGTCCTCGTCGTCATCCCGGCCACACCCGGCGGCGCCGAACGCCAGGACCGCGAGCGCCAGCAGGAGGAGGACGAGCTTCGGAGCAGGACGAATTCCCACGGTTCTCCTTTCGCCTCGTTGCATCAAGGCGAGTGTCGCCGTGGCGCCCCCAGGGGTGGGCTGAAAGGCTGTGAACGACTGGTGAAGAGGTGGTGAAGCCCGGCTAGGGCGCCGGGAACAAGCAGCGAATCGTCAGCCCTCGGCCGCGGGCTCCCGTCGCCTCCACGGTGCCGCCGCCCGACGTGACGACGTGCTTCACGATCGCCAGCCCGAGCCCCGTGCCCCGCGAGGCCCGGGCCCGGTCGCCGCGGTAGAAGCGCTCGAAGAGGCGGGGGAGGTCCTCCTCGGCGACGCCGACCCCGTCGTCGGCGGCGACGAGCTCGACGCCGCCGTCCTCGCGTCGGACCGAGAGGAGGAGGCGCGCGCCGGGACCGGCATAGCGG
>JBOGFL010000421.1:0-7090 GCA_050743285.1 Acidimicrobiia bacterium | reverse complement strand
CACGGCATCAACATCATGGACTTCTGCAAGGCGTACAACGCCGAGACGGAGTCGCAGCGCGGCACGGTGGTGCCGGCCGAGATCACGATCTTCGAGGACCGGTCGTTCACCTTCGTCACCAAGACGCCGCCCGCCGCGGTGCTGCTGCGCCAGGCCGCCGGCATCGAGAAGGGCGCCCAGAACGTCCGGACCGAGATCGTGGGCTCGGTGACGCGTGACCAGGTGCGTCGGATCGCCGAGACCAAGATGCCGGACCTGAACGCGCTCGACCTCGATGGCGCGATGGCCCAAGTTGCCGGCACCGCCCGCTCGATGGGCATTCGAGTAGAGGACTGACGATGGCTCCGCACGGCAAGAAGTACGTCGACGGGACGCGCGCCTACGACCGCCAGGCGCTGCACGCCCCCGAGGAGGCCTTCGAGATCCTGAAGTCGCTTCCGGCCCGCAACTTCGACGAGACCGTCGAGGTCGCGATGCGTCTCGGCATCGACCCCCGCAAGGCCGACCAGGCGGTGCGCGGCACGGTGTCGCTGCCCCACGGCACCGGCAAGTCGGTGCGGGTGGCGGTCTTCGCGGCGGGGGAGGCCGCACGCGAGGCCGAGTCCGCCGGAGCCGAAGTGGTCGGCGCCGACGACCTGGTGGGCCGGGTCGAGGGCGGCTTTCTCGACTTCGACGTCGCCATCGCGACGCCTGACCTGATGGGCCAGGTCGGCAAACTCGGTCGGGTCCTCGGCCCGCGTGGCCTGATGCCGAACCCGAAGAGCGGGACCGTGACCAACGAAATCGGCAAAGCGGTTTCGGAGTTCAGGGCCGGGAAGGTCGAGTACCGCAACGACCGGAACGGCAACGTCCACGTGCCGATCGGCCGGACCAGCTTCGAGGCGAACGCGCTCGTCGACAACTACTACACGCTGCTCGACGAGCTGTTGCGGGCCCGGCCGGCGGCAACCAAGGGCAAATTCGTCAAGGCGGCAACCGCCTCGTCGACGATGGGACCGGGTGTGCGGATCGACCCGGCGCAAAGTCGCGACGACCGGTCCCACGCCGCCGTGTAGCATCACGTTCTGACAACCAGCTGCGCCACAGACCTTCGGTCTCGGAAACGAGGTAATGGGCCCCGGCCCGCCGGACGAGGCGACTCCCGACGAACGGGGCGTCTCGCGCGTACGCGGCGCCCCGATTTTCGTGTGAGGAGCAATGGCGCCCACGGGCACCGAACGACGGGAACGCAAGGTCGCCGTCGTCGAGGAGATCGCCGCCAAACTCGATGAGGCCGATGCGTCGGTGCTCACCGAGTACCGGGGCCTGACCGTCACCGAGATCGCCGAGCTTCGCGGTGCCCTGCGCCCGGCCGGGACCGAGTACAAGATCTTCAAGAACACGCTCGCCCGGCGGGCGGTGGAGTCGGCCGGTCGCCAGGACCTGCTGCCGCTGCTCGAAGGACCGGTTGCGATTGCCTTTGTGCGCGGTGATGCAGTAGTGGCCGCCAAGGCGCTGCGCGACTTCGGGCGCGGCAACCCCGCGCTGGTGGTGAAGGGCGGGCTGCTCGGCGGCGAGCTCCTCACCGCTTCCGAAGTGCAGGCCCTGGCTGAGGTTCCGCCTCGCGACGTGCTGCTCGCGACGATGGCGGGCGCCTTTCAGGCGCCGCTGGTGAAGGCGGCCGGCCTGTTTCAGGCCTTCACCCGCAACTTCGCCTACGGCCTCCAGGCCCTCATCGACGAGCGCGGCGGCGCCGCCGCCGAAGAGGAGACGGCCGTCGCGGAGACGTACGCCGAAGCGGCCGACGCCGCGGCCGGGGAAGCCGAAACCGAAGTCGAAGCGGCCGCGGAGACCGCGGCCGATGAGTGATCTGAAAAGGAGAGCAACATGGCAACGATGACCAAGGACGAGCTCCTGGACGTGTTCAAGAACATGACCGTCCTCGAGCTCAACGAGTTCCTCAAAGCGTTCGAGGAAGAGTTCGGCGTCACCGCCGCCGCGCCGGTCGCGGTGGCCGCGTCGCCTGGCGCGCCGGCCGCGGACGCGGCCGACGCCGAAGAGCAGGACGAGTTCGACGTCGTGCTCAGCGCGGTCGGCGACCAGAAGATCGCCGTCATCAAGGAGGTGCGCACGCTCACGAGCCTCGGTCTCAAGGAGGCCAAGGACCTCGTCGAGGCGGCGCCCAAGCCGGTCATCGAGAAGGCTTCGAAGGAAGACGCCGAGAAGGCGAAGGAGCAGCTCGAAGGCGCCGGCGCCACCGTCGAGCTCAAGTGACGCCCGCGGGGCGCGCCCCGTAGTTCTGGCGATTGACGCACCGCCGCGGCCAGCCGCCGCGTGCGCTCGCGCTGGTGGATGTCTTCAGATTGCGTCGAATCGAAGCGTCTGGCCTGACGACGCCGGGGAGGTCGCCGGGCGACGCCTAATATCCCGGCGTGCCGCAGGCCGAGGTCAACGGGGTTCGGCTCCTTGTCGAGGAGCACGGGAGTGGTGCGCCGCTCGTGCTCGTGCACGGGAGCTGGGACGACCGCCAGGTCTGGGCCTTCGTCGAGGACGATCTCGCCGCGTCGTTTCGCGTGCTCAGCTACGACCGCCGGGGCCACACCGGAAGTGAGGACTCGGCGAAACCGGGGCTGCGGAGCAACGACGAGGACGACCTCGCCGCGCTGATCGAGGCTCGCGGGCTCGCACCGGCGCACCTCGTCGCCAACTCCTTCGGGGCGTCGATCACGTTGGGGCTGCTGGCTCGGCGTCCCGAGCTCGTCCGCTCGGTGTGCGCCCACGAGCCGCCACTCTTCGGGCTCGCCGCCGAAGACCCGGCGGTCGCTCTGTTCGTCGCCGGCGTGGATCCGGTGTTCACGCTGATCGAGGAGGGGGACGAAGAGTCGGGGGCGAAGCGCTTCCTCGAGCTGGTCCTCGGACCCGAGGCGTGGGGCCTCATGAGCGCCGAGGAGCAGACGGCGATGGTCGGCAACGCGGGCACCTTCCTCGAGGAGCAACGCGACCCGGACGGGGGCCTGGTGGATCTCGACGCGCTCGCCTCCGTGTCGTGTCCGGTCCTCCTCACTCGGGGCTCCGAAAGCCCGCCGATGTTCGGCGCCGTGATCGAGATCCTTGCCGGCGTCATGGAACACGCCGAGGTCAAGACGATTCCCGACGCGGGGCACGTCCCCCACCTCACGCATCCCGCCCGGTACGTCGCGATGGTGACCGAGTTCGCGCACCGCGCCGGCTGAGAAACCTCGCTACGGCCTCGCCGTCCCGCGGGCGGTGGCCGTCGTCCCCACCCGGCCGCGGGCGCTGGCGAGGCACCGACCGAAAGCGAGCCCGGCCCCCGCGACGGACCGGCGGCGCACGTGAGCGGCGGGCGCCGGAGAGTTATGGGGGTTTTGTACCCCCTGAGAACCCTTGACCCGCGCGGACCCCCGGGTTACCCTCCTCGCCTAAGACACGCCCCGGAGGGCGTTGACCAGCGACGTTGCAGACGGTCTGGCACCTGGCTAGACTGTCTCTAGCCGTGTCCGCCCCTTCGTGTCACCGCTAGCTCTTTCTTCGTTGCCCGCGCGCGCCCGTTCGCTGAAGGAGTGACCTTGGCTCGTCCCGCGTCCCGCGATCGTCTCAGCTTCGCCAGCCTTCGTGAGGTCCTGGAGCTCCCGGATCTCATCGCCGTCCAGCGCCAGTCGTTCGACTACTTCGTGCGTGAGGGCGTCGCCGAGGTACTGCGCGACATCTCACCCATCGAGGACTTCACCGGACAGCTCAAGCTCGAGCTGGCCGACCACGTCTTCGACCCGCCCAAGCACTCCGAGGACGAGTGCCGGGAGCGGGACATGACCTACGCCCGGCCGCTGTTCGTGACCGCCCGGTTCATGAACGCTCAGACCGGTGAGATCAAGGAGCAGACGGTTTTCATGGGGGACTTCCCGATGATGACCGACCGGGGCACGTTCATCATCAACGGAACCGAGCGCATCGTCGTCTCCCAGCTGGTGCGCTCGCCGGGCGTTTACTTCGGCATCTCGGCGGACAAGACGAACCCCGAGAAGGAGATCATCGACGCCAAGGTCATCCCGGGCCGGGGTGCGTGGCTCGAGTTCGAGGTCGACAAGAAGGACATCGCCTACGTCCGCGTCGACCGCAAGCGCAAGCAGCCGGTCACGATCCTGCTGAAGGCGCTCGGCTTCGGCGAGACGGAGGAGGAGCTGCTCGGGCTCATCACCGACAGCGACGGGCAGCCGTTCGAGTCGATCCGCAACACCCTCGAGAAGGACAACACCGAGAGCGTCGACGCCGCGTTCATTGACATCTACCGCAAGCTGCGCCCGGGCGAACCGCCCACACCCGACTCGGCCCGCAGCCTGATCGAGAACCTGTTCTTCAACCCGAAGCGCTACGACATGGCCAAGGTCGGGCGCCACAAGGTTTCGAAGAAGCTCCAGGACGAGTACCCGCTGCTCGGCCTCGACCGCTTCGACCTCGACATCCCCGACGTGCGGAACACGACGCTCTCACGCGCCGACATCCTGGCGACGGTCTCGTACCTCGTGAAGCTGCACGCCAACGAGCCCGACTACTACCCCGACGACATCGACCACTTCGGCAACCGCCGGGTGCGTTCGGTCGGCGAGCTGATCCAGAACCAGGTACGGGTGGGCCTCTCTCGGATGGAGCGCGTCGTGCGCGAGCGCATGACGACGCAGGACGTCGAGGCGAGCACACCGCAGACCTTGATCAACATCCGGCCCGTCGTCGCCGCGATCAAGGAGTTCTTCGGGTCGAGCCAGCTGAGCCAGTTCATGGACCAGACCAACCCGCTGGCCGGCCTCACGCACAAGCGCCGCCTCTCGGCTCTCGGGCCCGGAGGGCTGTCGCGTGAGCGGGCCGGCTTCGAGGTCCGCGACGTGCACCCCAGCCACTACGGCCGCATGTGCCCGATCGAGACCCCGGAGGGCCCGAACATCGGTCTCATCGGTTACCTCTCCACCTACGCGCGCATCAACGAGGACGGGTTCATCGAAACGCCGTACCGGAAGATCGACAACGCGGTCGCGACCGACAAGATCGAGTACCTCGCGGCCGACGACGAGGACCGTTACGTCATCGCCCAGGCGAACGTCTCGGTGGACGAGCGGGGCCGCTTCCTCGATGAGCGTGTGCTCGTACGGTCGCGTCGCGGTGAGGTCGCCTACGTCGACCCGCACGAGGTCGACTACATGGACGTGTCGCCGAAACAGATCGTCTCGGTCGCCACGTCGCTGATCCCCTTCCTCGAGCACGACGACGCCAACCGCGCGCTGATGGGCGCAAACATGCAGCGCCAAGCGGTTCCGCTGCTGCGTTCGACCGCGCCCTACATCGGCACCGGCGTCGAGGCGCGTGCCGCGCGCGACGCCGGCGACCTGATCGTCGCCGAGGACGACGGCACGGTGACCGAGGTCTCCGGTGACTCGATCGCGGTCGACTACCGCAAGAAGGGCCGTGCGACCTACCGGCTGGCGAAGTTCCGCCGGTCGAACCAGGGGACGTGCATCAACCAGAAGGCGCTGGTCGGCGACGGCGACACCATCCGCAAGGGAGAGGTGCTCGCCGACGGGCCGTCCACCCACCAAGGGGAGCTGGCGCTGGGCAAGAACCTGCTCGTCGCGTTCATGCCCTGGAAGGGCCACAACTACGAGGACGCCATCGTCATCTCCGAGCGCCTCGTGCGCGACGACGTGCTCACGTCGATCCACATCGAGGAGCACGAGATCGACGCCCGCGACACCAAGCTCGGCGCCGAGGAGATCACCCGCGACATCCCGAACCTCTCCGAGGACATCCTGATGGACCTCGACGAGCGCGGGATCATCCGCATCGGGGCCGAGGTCGGGCCCGGCGACATCCTCGTCGGCAAGGTGACACCGAAGGGCGAGACCGAACTGACGCCCGAGGAGCGCCTGCTGCGCGCGATCTTCGGAGAGAAGGCGCGCGAGGTTCGTGACACGTCGCTCAAGGTGCCCCACGGCGAGACGGGCAAGGTCATCGACGTGCGGGTGTTCTCCCGTGACGACGGGCACGAGCTGCCGCCCGGCGTCAACGAGCTCGTGCGGGTGTACGTCGCCCAGAAGCGGAAGATCTCGGAGGGCGACAAGCTCGCCGGCCGACACGGCAACAAGGGCGTGATCGCCAAGATCCTGCCCATCGAGGACATGCCGTACCTCGCCGACGGCACGCCGATCGACATCATCCTCAATCCGCTCGGCGTCCCCAGCCGCATGAACGTGGGCCAGGTGCTCGAGGCGCACCTCGGGTACGCGGCCCGTCACGGGTGGGACGGAGAGGGCGAGGCCCCCGTCGCCACGCACAAGACGCGCCCCGTGACCGAGCCCGCGGTGTGGGTGTCGAGCCCGGTGTTCGACGGTGCGCATTGGGACGAGGAGTCGGGGACCGGCATCAGCCCGCAGGGGACCATCGAGAAGCTGTTCGAGAAGATGCACCCGGACGGAGCCGGCGGTCAGCGGCTCGTCGGCAACGACGGCAAGGCCACGCTCTACGACGGGCGGACGGGCGAGCCGTACGACCGGTCGGTGGCGGTGGGCTTCGTCTACATCATGAAGCTCGCCCACCTCGTCGACGACAAGATCCACGCCCGTTCGACCGGCCCGTACTCGATGATCACCCAGCAGCCGCTCGGTGGGAAGGCGCAGTTCGGTGGTCAGCGGTTCGGTGAGATGGAGGTGTGGGCGCTCGAGGCTTACGGCGCCGCGTACGCCCTGCAGGAGATCCTGACTATCAAGTCCGACGACGTGCTCGGCCGGGTGAAGGTCTACGAGGCGATCGTCAAGGGCGAGAACGTGCCCGAGCCCGGCATCCCCGAGAGCTTCAAGGTGCTCATCAAGGAGATGCAGGCCCTGTGCCTCAACGTGCGCGTGATGAACGCGGCGGGTGAAGAGGTGGAGATCCGGGAACTCGACGAAGACGCCTTCCGCACCACCGAGTCGCTCGGCATCGACCTGTCCCGACCCGAGCGGGGCACCGACGAGGAAGACGAACGCCGTCGCGAGCCGGCGTGTTGATGGAAGCCAGTGTGCAGACTTCGGAGAAGAGGTAGTAACCGTGCTGGACGTCAACGACT
>JBOGFL010000420.1:0-3549 GCA_050743285.1 Acidimicrobiia bacterium | reverse complement strand
GCATTGTTGGAGGAACAGTGACGACCAAAGAACTCAGCCGCAGGACGGCGGTGGACGTTCTGGGCGGTGAGCCCGACGACGCCACGCTCCGGCGCTTCCTGCACGGGCTTCCCGGCGTGGACGCCGTCGGCCTCGAACAGCGCGCTGCCGGACTCGGTACCCGCTCGATCAAGACGACCTCGAAGGCCTGGGCGCTCGACACGATCATCAAGTTGATCGACCTGACCACGCTGGAAGGCGCGGACACACCGGGCAAGGTGCGCTCGCTCGTGGCGAAGGCCAAGAACCCGGATGCCGCTGACCCCTCGACTCCTCGGGTCGCCGCGGTCTGCGTCTACGGCGACATGGTCGGCGACGCGGTCACCGCTCTCGGCGGCCTGCACGGCGACCCCGATGACGGACTGATCTCGGTCGCAGCCGTTGCCACGGCGTTCCCGAGCGGGCGCTCGTCTCTCGCGATCAAGCTCGCCGACACCGCGGAAGCGGTCGCCGCCGGAGCCGACGAGATCGACATGGTCATCGATCGGGGAGCGTTCCTCTCCGGGCGCTACGGCCTGGTGTACGACCAGATCTCCCAGGTGAAGGATGCCTGTCGTCGTGAGGACGGCTCTTACGCGTCCCTCAAGGTGATCCTGGAGACCGGTGAGCTGAACACCTACGACAACATCAAGCGCGCCTCCTGGCTCGGCATCCTGGCCGGAGGCGACTTCATCAAGACGTCCACCGGAAAGGTACAGCCCGCCGCGACGCTCCCGACGACCCTGCTCATGCTGGAGACCGTGCGTGACTGGCACCGCGGCACCGGCGAGAAGATCGGCGTGAAGCCGGCCGGTGGCATCCGCTCGTCGAAGGACGCGGTGAAGTACCTCGTCACCGTCGCCGAGACTGTCGGCGAGGAGTGGCTCCAGCCGCACCTCTTCCGCTTCGGCGCCTCCAGCCTCCTCAACGACGTGCTCCTGCAGCGTCAGAAGCTCAGCTCCGGCCACTACTCGGGCCCCGACTACGTCACGATCGACTGACGGGAAGACGAACATGTCATTTCTGGAATACGCTCCCGCACCGGAGTCCACCGCGGTCCTGAACCTCAAGGACAGCTACGGCCTGTTCATCGACGGCGAGTTCGTCGACGGCTCCGGCACGCCGTTCAACACCATTTCCCCGGCGACGGAGAAGCACATCGCCGAGATCTCCTCGGCCAGCGACGAGGATGTAGACCGTGCGGTCGCCGCCGCCCGTCGCGCCTACGAGAAGACCTGGTCGAAGATGAGCGGACGCGACCGCGGGAAGTACCTCTTCCGCATCGCCCGCCTCGTGCAGGAGCGTGCCCGTGAGCTCGCTGTCGCCGAGAGCCTCGATAACGGCAAGCCGATCAAGGAGAGCCGCGACGTGGACGTGCCGCTCGTCGCCTCCTGGTTCTTCTACTACGCGGGCTGGGCCGACAAGCTCGATCACGCAGGACTCGGCGCGAACCCCAGAGCTCTTGGCGTCGCCGGGCAGATCATCCCGTGGAACTTCCCGCTTCTGATGCTCGCGTGGAAGATCGCGCCCGCACTCGCCGCCGGAAACACGGTCGTGCTCAAGCCCGCCGAGACCACGCCGCTCACGGCGCTCATCTTCGCGGAGATCCTGCAGCAGGCCGACCTCCCGGCAGGAGTCGTGAACATCGTGACGGGCGCCGGCTCCACCGGGTCGACTCTCGTGCGTCACCCCGACGTCGACAAGGTCGCGTTCACCGGCTCGACCGGCGTCGGCCGCGACATCGCACGCGCCGTCGCCGGCACGAACAAGAAGCTGACGCTCGAACTCGGCGGCAAGGCAGCGAACATCGTGTTCGACGACGCCCCCATCGACCAGGCGGTCGAAGGCATTGTGAACGGGATCTTCTTCAACCAGGGACACGTGTGCTGTGCCGGAAGCCGTCTGCTGGTGCAGGAGTCGATCCACGACGAGGTCGTCGACCGGCTCAAGACGCGCCTGTCGACACTCCGTCTCGGCGACCCGCTCGACAAGAACACCGACATCGGCGCGATCAACTCCGCAGCCCAGCTCGCTCGGATCCGCGAGCTCAGCGACATCGGCGAGGCCGAAGGCGCAGAACGCTGGACGGCGGACTGCGCGATCCCGGAGCAGGGGTTCTGGTTCGCTCCGACGATCTTCACCGGCGTCGAGGCATCGCACCGCATCGCCCGCGACGAGGTCTTCGGCCCCGTGCTCTCGGTGCTCACGTTCCGCACCCCCGCCGAGGCGATCGCGAAGGCGAACAACACCCCCTACGGCCTCTCGGCAGGGATCTGGTCCGACAAGGGATCGCGCATTCTCGCGGTGGCCGATCGCCTGCGAGCAGGAGTCATCTGGGCCAACACCTTCAACCGCTTCGATCCGTCGAGTCCGTTCGGCGGCTACAAGGAGTCCGGGTTCGGCCGCGAGGGCGGCCGACAGGGGCTCACCGCCTACCTCAAGGGAGCCGCAGCATGAGCAAGCGACTGACCGTTCCGAAGACGTACAAGCTGGCGATCGGCGGGGCATTCCCGCGGAGCGAGTCCGGCCGCACGTACGAGGTGCTCACCGCCAAGGGCGCCTTCCTCGCGAACGCTGCGAAGGGCTCCCGCAAAGATGCCCGCGATGCAGTGGTCGCAGCTCGCGCCGCCGTCAAGGGCTGGTCGGGGGCGACCGCCTACAACCGCGGTCAGGTCCTGTACCGCGTGGCCGAGGTGCTCGAAGGTCGTCGCGCGCAGTTCATCGATGAGATCTCGGCGCAGGAGGGTGTGTCGTCCGCGGCCGCCGCCTCGCAGGTCGACGAAGCGATCGATCTCTGGGTCTGGTACGCCGGCTGGTGCGACAAGTACGCGCAGGTGGCGGGCAACGCGAACCCGGTCTCTGGTCCGTACTTCAACATCTCGGTTCCGGAGCCGACCGGTGTCGTGGCGATCGTCGCCCCGCAGGACTCGGCGCTGCTCGGCCTGGTGTCGGTCGTCGCCCCGGCCCTGGTAGCCGGGAACACGGTGGTCGTCGTCGCGAGCGAGCAGCACCCGCTCTCGGCCATCAGCCTCGCCGAGGTGCTGGCCACCAGTGATGTCCCCGGTGGCGTCGTGAACGTGCTGACGGGTTCGCCCGCGGAGATCGCCCCCTGGTTGGCCTCGCACCAGGACGTGAACGCTCTGGATCTCGCCGGTGCCGGCACCCTCGACTGGGTCGACATGCAGATCGCTGCGGCCGAGACGCTCAAGCGCGTGCTGACTCCCGGCGAGGTCGTGGCTTCTCCGGAACGGATCGGCGCCTTCACCGAGGTGAAGACCGTCTGGCATACCAAGAGCATGGTCTGATCGTCCGGCCGGTCTCGTGAAGGACCGGGAGCCGTCGCCTCGAACTGCGAGAAGCGAAGGCTGCCGGTCCTTCCCCATGTCACGACCCGACAGCGAGTCCGCGCCAATGCGGCCCGGTGTCGCATGCAGCGGTTAGGCTCGAAGGACGATCTCTGATCCCCCATAGGAGGACGCGCATGGCCCGCATCGGTGAAAGCGCTGACCTGTTCAAATGCTCTTTCTGCGG
>JBOGFL010000419.1:0-10408 GCA_050743285.1 Acidimicrobiia bacterium | reverse complement strand
GGCGGTCATCACCCGGTCGGTGGCGTCGTATACGTTCTCGTCGGCGCCGATTCGGACCGGCTCGCCGACGACGATCGACTCGGCGACACCCCATTTCCAGTCGGGTTTCCGGCCTTTGAACATGATCCGGTGGAGGCCCCACATTCCGATCGGCGTCACCGGGATACCGGTCTGGGCCGCGAGCCGGGCGATGCCGGTCCGGGCCGGCGCCGGATCGAGATCGAGTGAGATCGTGCCCTCGGGGAACACGACGACACACTCCCCCCGCGCCAGGTCGTCGACCGCCGCTTCCAACGATCCGGCCGCGGAGCTCGAGTTCCGGACGACGGGTATCTGGCCGGCCGCACGTAGGAACGCGCCGAGACCCTTCTTGTCGAACAGCTCGGCCTTGGCGAGAAAGCGAGCGCGGCGATGCCGCTTGTCGACGAGGTACGCAACTGCGAAGGGGTCGAGGTACGAGGTGTGGTTCGTCGCCAGCAGCAGCGACCCGTGCGGTGAGAGCAACTGCGCGCCTTCGATAATCCATCGAATGCCAAGTTCGAGCGGTCCCTTGAGCAGCGTTCGCGCCACCGGATAGACGTATTCCACGGACCAGTAGCATACGCACGAGCATGCACGACGGTTCTGTCCCGCACGACGCCTCTGCACGCATCGACGCAGGTGTCGTCGTGCCGATACGTGCCTTCACGGCCGCGAAGGCTCGCTTGTCGCCCCGCCTCGACGCCGCCGAGCGCGGCGCGCTCGCGCAACGCTTGGCCGAGACGGTCGTCCGTGCCGCGCTCCCCCTGGCCGTGGTGATCATCTCCAGCGCGCACGAGGTGCGCTCGTGGGCCGCGGCGCGGTCTCTCCCTTGCATCGATGACCCCGGCTCGCTCGACGGAGCCGCTGCCGCCGGTCGCGACTGGGTGCACGCGGCGGGCTTGTCCCGGGTGGTGGTCGCTCACGCCGACCTGCCCTTCGCCCGCTCGCTGGCCGAGGTCGCCGGCGGCGGCACCGGCCCGGAAGCTCGCTTGGTGCCGTGCCACCGCGGCGACGGGACGCCCGTGCTGGCGGTGCCGGTGGCGGCGCCGTTCGACTTCCGTTACGGGCCCGGATCTTTCGCGCGCCACGTCGACGAGGCCCACCGTTGCGAGCTCGCCGTGCGCGTCGTACGGGATCCCGACCTCCGCTTCGACGTCGACTTCCCCGAAGATCTCGATCAGATGGCTCTCCGCAGGTGAGTACCGACCTGCCCGCGCCGCGACGGGCGTTGGCGGTCGGCGCCCATCCCGATGACGTCGAGTTCGGTTGCGGTGCAACGCTCGCCAAGTGGGCGGCCGCCGGCACCGACGTGCGGCTGCTCGTGCTCACCGACGGATCGAAAGGGTCGTGGGACGCCGAAGCCGACCTCGCCGCACTGGTGGCGAGGCGACGCGACGAGCAGAAGGCGGCCGCGACAGCACTCGGGGCCGCCGGCGTGACGTTCCTCGACGCGGTCGACGGTGAGCTCGACAGCGGCCTCGCCCGGCGCGCCGAGGTGTGCGCGGTGATAAGGCACGAGCGGCCCGACGTCGTCCTCGGCCACGACCCGTGGAAGCGGTACCGGATCCATCCGGACCACCGGCACGCGGGCTTTCTCGTCATCGACGCGATCGTCGCCGCCCGCGACCCCCACTTCTTCCCTGAACAGGGGGTCCCCCGTCATCGTCCCCGTCACCTCTTGTTGTTCGAGCCCGACGAGGTCGATCACCTCGAGCGGGTGGGCGACCACCTTGACGCCAAGGTCGAGGCCTTGCTGTGCCACCGCAGCCAGTGGCGATCGACGCTGGAGATCGAAACGGACGACCCCGCGGATCGGGTGCGGTTCGCGGAACGGATCCGGGAGGAGGCAGGCGAAGCGGGCGGCAACGAAGGAGCCGCCGAACCGTTCAAGCTCCTGGACGACCTCTAGCTCGGCTCGCCGGAGTCTTCTTCCCCGACGCGAATCGGGGAGCCCCGGAGGGCTCCCCGATGTCGGTCTTGGTCCGGTTTACGACCGGCGGCGCCGACGCCGAGTCGTCTTCTTGGCGGGCGCCTTCTTGGCAGTCCGGCGACGACGAGTCGTCTTCTTCGCCGGCGCAGCCTTCTTGCGGCGACGCCGGGTCTTCTTGGCCGGAGCCGCTGCCTTCTTGCGACGCCGGGTCTTCTTGGCCGGGGCCGCGGCCTTGCGACGGCGACGGCGGGTCGTCTTCTTGGCCGGCGCCTTCTTGGCAGTCCGGCGACGACGAGTCGTCTTCTTCGCCGGCGCAGCCTTCTTGCGGCGACGCCGAGTGGTCTTCTTGGCCGGAGCGGCTGCCTTCCGCCGACGACGACGCGTGGTCTTCTTCGCCGCCGCCTTCTTGGTCGAGCGCCGCTTCGTCGTCCGCTTCGCCGGCTTGCGTGCGGTCGACTTACGACGTCTGACGGGCTTCTTTGCTGATGCCTTCCTGGTTCTTCTTTTTGCCGGAGGCACGGACACCACCTTCCTAGTTGGATTTAGCCTGCCGGGTCCCGGTGGATACCGGCTCCTAGCTCTTGACGTGCTCCTTGAACTTGGCGCCAACGGTGAACTTCGCCGCCTTCGACGCCGGTATTTGCACGGCCTCGCCAGTGCGCGGGTTACGTCCGGTCCGGGCGGCGCGCTGCGTTCGTGACCACGCACCGAACCCCGGGATCGTGACTTTCTCCCCCCGCTTCACCTCGTCCATGATCGTCGAGATGAAACCTTCAAGCATCTTTTCGACCTGCGCCTTGGCCATGCCGGACTTCTCGGCGACACTGTCGACCAGTTCCGACTTGTTCACGCCAACCTCCGCGTTCTTGTTGCGTGCATTTGAGGATCACAACCCATCGGTGGGCAAAGGTCAAGCATTTCCGCCTGCGAAACCCGCTGAACGTCCATTGTGAACGAGACGCGCGGCGAACAACGCAACCTTGGCAAGCAATCGAAACGTATTTCACGCGAAAGGTCAAGCATTTCCGCAATGTTTTCGCGCTCAGCGCGCGCAGCGCGACGGCACGATTCGCGCGCGGATCTGTTCGCAACGCGCGAGCAAAACGACGACTCGCGTTTGTCAAGCACCCATCCCGCGGTATGACGCGTGGTGCGCAGCAAACACACACGCAGCTCCCGATCACGCGCGTCCCAACGATGCGACCCTCGGACACGATCGACCGCGTCTTCCCCCGGACGCGAAACGACCCGGCGCACTCGCTGCGCCGGGTCGTTCTTGCAGCCCCGAGCAGATTCGAACTGCCGCTTCCGCCTTGAGAGGGCGGCGTCCTAGGCCACTAGACGACGGGGCCGGGGCTCGCTGATCCCATTGGTCGCCGGCCGCACGCGCCGGCTCCCCCGGAGAACGAGCGGCAGGGCCGTCGTCTCCCTCGCTCGGGGGGGAGGACTCGAACCCCCAACAACAGGGCCAGAACCTGCCGTGTTACCGATTACACCACCCCCGAATGGGCGCTCCGGGGCTTACCGCCCGGTCAGCCCAGGATACCGACTCCGGGTACCAGTTTTCCCACCTCACTCGAGCGCGCCAGGCGATCGAAACCGATGAGCCGTCCCGCGGCGACGCGCAGGGTCTCGGTCCCGAAGTTCTTCCATTCGTCGACGCCGTCGATGGGGCTGCCTCGGCTCGGTGAGGTGACCGCGTCGAGCCCGAGCTCCTCGGCGATCTCCTCTACCCGTAAAGAATGGAACGGGTCGCTCACGAGCACGACGTCGGTCATCCCGCGATCCTCCAGAATTTGCGCCGAGGCCGCCAGCGACTCCCACGACGACTCGCCCTGCGTCTCGCGCAGGATCGCGGTGTCGGGCACGCCCTGCGAGTGGAGGTAGTTCGCGCCCGCCGTCGCTTCTGTGAAGCGGTCACCTTCTTGCTTGCCGCCAGTGACGACGACCACGGGGGCGATGTCGGCCTCGAAGAGGTCGGCGGCGTGCTCGAGGCGAGCCCGGAACACTGCCGACGGACGCCCGTCGAACTGCGCCGCGCCGAGCACGACGATCGCCTCGGAAGGTTGCGCGTCGTCACGACGAGCCGCCCGCCACACCTGCACGAACGTGACCGCCAGGTACCCGAGGCCGACGAGCGCGACGAGGCCTACAGCTCGGCGGACGATCCGCCAGTTCACGACTTCTCCAACCGCGCCAGTGCTGCACGCAGGCGGTGGAGGCTGCGATCGCGTCCGAGGAGATAGATCGAATCGAACAACGGCAGACCCGCGTGCCGACCCTCGACCGCCGTGTACACCGCCGGCAACACTTTGCGCGGCTTCAGACCGAGAGGTTCGAGTGCCGGCCGGAGATCGATCGCGTTCACTGTCCACCCGCACGATTCGAGATGCCCGATCGCGGCGTCCAGCACCTCTCGTGCCTGGTCGGCGCTCGTGAGCCGTTCCCACGAGTCCGGTTCGATCACGAACTCCGAATCGGGCACGAACAGAAATCCCATCTGATCGACGAGCTTGGCCAGCGTCTCGCTGCGTTCCTGGCCGAGCGCGACCGCCTCGGCGAGGACCCGGTCCTCGATGTCAGCGCCAAAGCGTGCTCGGGCGAGAGGACGGATCCGGTCGACGAGCTCGGCGGTCGGAAGCGCCCGCAGGTGCTCCCCGTTCATCCAGCTCAACTTGTCGTGGTCGAACCCGGCGGCGGCGTGGGTCACGTTGTCGAGGTCGAACGCCGACACCAGCTCGTCGCGCGTCATGACCTCGCGGCCATCCTCGGGCGACCACCCCAGGAGTGACAGGTAGTTGAGGACTGCCTCGGGCAGGAAGCCCTCGTCGCGAAGCTCCTCGACCGCAACCGCGCCGTGCCGTTTCGAGAGCTTGGCCCGATCGGGCCCGACGATCAGTGGCAGATGGGCGTAGGCGGGCGTCGGCGCCGGTGACAGCGCCCGCCGGAGGGCGAGCACGCGGTGGGTGGAGTCGAGGAGGTCTTCGCCCCGGATCACATGGGTGATCGCGGTATCGATGTCGTCGACCGCGTTGGCGAGAAAGAAGAGCGGCCGTCCGCCCGATCTGACGATGACGAAGTCGGGGATTTGCAGCCACTCCACGCTGACCTCTCCCCGGATCTGGTCGTGGAAGGTGCTCGTCCCCTCGTCGGGCGTCCGGAACCGAATCGACCGCGGCCGCCCCTCGGCTCGGAGCTGTGCCCGCGCGTCGGGCGTGAGGTCACGGCACCGCCCGTCATAGCCGGGCGGGCGGCCCGCAGCCCGGGCCTCGGCGCCGCGGATGCGCACCTCTTCTTCTGTGCAGTAGCACTCGTAGGCGAGGCCGCCGTCGAGCAGCCGGCCGGCGGCGGCGTGGTACCGGTCGAGGCGGTCGCTCTGGAGCATCGCCGGCTCGTCCCAGTCGAGCCCCAGCCATTGCAGCGAAGACTGGATCGCGGCCGCCGACTCGGCGGACGAGCGCTCGGCGTCGGTGTCCTCGATGCGCAGGAGGAAGAAGCCGCCCTGGTGGCGTGCGAACAGCCAGTTGAACAGCGCCGTGCGGGCCGAGCCGACGTGCAAGAACCCCGTCGGGGCAGGGGAGAACCTCGCCCGGACCTGATTCATGGAACGAAGGCTAATAGTGCGCCAAAGGCACGCTATTTCAAAAGGTGGGAGGTGGGGTCGGGAGGTTGAAAGCCACGATCAGCGTTCGGCCGCGACCTCTTCGAGCAGGCGCCGGGCGATGACGATGCGCTGGATCTGGTTCGTGCCCTCGTAGATCTGGGTGGCCTTGGCGTCGCGCATCATGCGCTCGACCGGGAAGTCGCGCGTGTACCCCGCGCCGCCGAGCAGTTGGACCGCCTGGGTCGTGATCTCCATCGCGCTGTCGGATGCGTAGAGCTTGGCCATCGCCGAGGCCCGGGCCACCACGGGGCCGGTCGCACCGCTGTCGAGCCGCGAGCATGCCCGGTACACGAGCAGGCGGGAAGCCTCCAGGAGGGTGGCGAGGTCGGCGAGCAGGAACTGGACCCCCTGGAAATCGGCGACCGGCTGGCCGAACTGGCTGCGCTCGGTCGCGTAGCGCGCCGCCACCTCGAGCGCACCCTGCGCGATGCCCACAGCCTGGGCGCCGACGATCGTCCGTGACGCCTCGAGGGCGGCCATCGCGTACCCGAATGCTTTCCCTTCTTCCCCGACGAGGTTGCCGGCGGGCACGACGACCTCGTCGAGCACGACTTCGCCGGTCGGCGAGCCGCGCAGGCCCATCTTGCGCTCGAGTTTCCCGGTGGAAACGCCGGGCCAGTCCCGTTCGACGACGAAGGCGCTGAGCCCCCGGCGGCCCAGGTCCGGGTCGGTGCTGGCGAACACGGTGTAGATGTCCGAGATCCCGGCGTTGGTGACCCAGGCCTTCCGCCCGGTCAGCACATAGCGGTCGCCGTCCCGCACGGCCCGGGTCTTCAGCGACGCGACGTCGCTACCGGCCTCCGGCTCGGACAGGCAGTAACTGGCCTGCAGCTCCCCGGCCGCGACCCTGCGCACATACCGCTGGCGCAGGTCGTTGCTCCCGAAGCGCACGATTGCAGCGGTGCCCAAGCGGGAGATGAGGGCGAACAACGCGGTGGCGGCGCACACGCGAGCGAGCTCCTCGACGAGAACCGCGGTGGTGAGCAGCCCACCGCCGTCGCCGCCGTCCTCCTCCGAGTAGATGGAGCTCAGCAGCCCGGACTCCCGGTACGCCTCGAACGACGCCCACGGGTACTCCTCCCGCTCGTCGGCGGCGGCGGCGTGGGGCGCGACCTCTTTCTCGGCGAAGCGCCGCACCGCGTCCCGGAACTGCTCGAGCTCGTCGGGTAAGGCGAACGGATCCACGAAACCTGACATCGTAGTCAGCTTGACAGCCTCCTGACCTGCGGAAATACACCCGAACCACCGGGAGGAGAGTGGGAGGACGCACCGGACGGTTGCCCGCCCGGGCCCGAACCCGGAGCATTCGACCGTGATCGCGCCCGGGCGGGCGTTGAAGGGACGCGTGCTAGTCGAGCGTGGTGGCGACGAGCGCGGCGCGGGCCCCGGGGACTTGGGCTGAAAAGTCGGCTGGGCCCGCATTCAGCGCCGCCTCGGGAACCGCGTCGACGAGCGCTCGGCGGCGCTCGTATTCGTGAGCCGCGTCGCGGATCGCCTTCGTCCGCCAGGCGACAAAGCCCTCGTCGGGCCACGGGGCGCCGTCGGCCGACCAGCCGAGGATCGTGCGGGCGATCTCGAGGTCGGTCTTGACCGGGGCCCGGCCGAAGCCGGCGGCGCGGCGCATGGCGATCTCGCCGACCAGCGCAAGTGCGTCGTCGGTGTGCTCGCCGTCGGCCAGCGCCAGTTGGTCGCGCATGCGCTCGGCCAGGGTCAGCGCGTAACCGATGTTCGGGCCGGGTGCGCCGAAGAGGCCGCCGCGCGGCTGGCCCGCGGGCAAGTCACCGGGCCGATCGGACCACCACGTGCGCGCCGCCGGCATCTTCACGCCCGGGGCCAGGTTTTGTTCCTGGCGGGGACGGTCCTCGAGTCGCTCGGCGACGTACGGGTCCTGACCCATGCCTATTGCCTCGCTTGCGTTCGGCGTTCGGCCTGGAGCAGGCCGTAAACGATGGAGTCCTGCAGTGCTTCCCAGGAGGCTTCGATGATGTTCTCGCTCACACCGATCGTCGTCCAACTCGTCTCGCCGTCGGTCGAGTCGATGAGGACACGTGTCACGGCGCCGGTTCCCTTCTGGGTATCGAGCACGCGCACCTTGTAGTCGGTCAGGCGAATGTGCTGGAGTGCGGGATAGCGGTCACCGATGGCGCGTCGTACCGCCTGGTCGAGCGCGTTGACGGGGCCGTTTCCCTCGGCGACCTCGACGATCCGGTCGTCGCCGACGCGCATCTTCATGGTCGCGTCGATGCTGAAGGTCCGCTCTCCGGACTGGAGTGGGTCGGCGCTCTCGACAACGTTGACCCGGAACGACTCGACCTCGAAGTACTCGTTTTCCCAACCGCCGGCCCGGAGCATGAGCAGCTCGAGCGAGGCGTCGGCGACCTCGAAGTGATACCCGCGGTGCTCGAGCTGTTTGAGCGTGTCGACCACCTCGTTGACGGTTGGCCCGTCGA
Source organism: Acidimicrobiia bacterium (assembly GCA_050743285.1). GTDB lineage: Bacteria > Actinomycetota > Acidimicrobiia > IMCC26256 > JACDBD01 > JBOGFL01. The sequence goes on along the minus strand of JBOGFL010000419.1, from coordinate 2,343 downwards.
GCTCGAGCCCGAGCTCCCTGGCCTTGAGTTGCAGCGTCGAACGACCGGCGAGCTCGGAAACCACGAATCGGGTTCCGTTCCCGACCGTGTCGGGGCCTACGTGCTCGTACGCGTCGGGACGGCGGGCGATCGCGCTCGTGTGCAGGCCGGCCTTGTGGGCGAACGCGGAGAGACCGACATACGGTGCCTGCGGGTTCAACGGCATGTTGACGAGCTCGGCAACGTGGTGCGACACGGGCGTCAGTCGCTCCAACCGGTCGGGCGGGATCGTCTCGATCCCCATCTTCAGTGTGAGGTCGGGGATGATCGATGTGAGGTTGCAGTTGCCGGTTCGCTCGCCGTAGCCGTTGATAGTTCCCTGCACCTGTGTCGCGCCGCCCCGGACGCCGGCCAGCGCGTTGGCGACACCGCAGCCGGCGTCGTCGTGGAGGTGGACGGCGATCGCCAAGTCATTGCCGAACGCGGCAACCACGGCGTGGACACTCTCTTCCACCTCGTGCGGGAGCGATCCACCGTTGGTGTCGCAAAGTACGAGGTGCGAAGCGCCGGCTATGGCCGCCGACTCGAGCACCGACAGGGCGAACTCCGGGTTGCGCTTGTAGCCGTCGAAGAAGTGCTCGGCGTCGAACAGGACCTGGAGGCCATGGGCCGCGAGGAACGCAACCGAATCGGCAACCATGGCCCGACCCTCGTCAAGCGTCGTTTCGAGCGCCTCGGTGACGTGGTAGTCCCACGATTTCCCGACGATGCAGACCGCTTCGGTCTTCGCGTCGACAAGGTGCCGGAGCGTGCCGTCCGAATCGACCTTGCCCTTGGCCCGGCGGGTGGAGCCGAAGGCGACGAGTTTGCTCGTCGGCAGGCTCAGCTCGTTGTGCGCCCGCTGGAACATCTCGTCGTCCTTCGGGTTCGATCCGGGCCAGCCCGCCTCGATGTAGTGGACGCCGAGGAAGTCGAGCTGCTCCGCGATGCGGAGCTTGTCATCGACGGTGAGCGAGATGCCCTCCAGCTGAGCTCCGTCGCGAAGCGTTGTGTCGTAGATCTCGACCTGGGCCGGCCAGCTCGGGTCGCGCCGCGGGCCACCCTCACTCGCGGACATAGTCGAGCCATCCCTTGTACTGGTCGACGTCGCCGTGGATGGCGGCGAAGTACGTCTCCTGGATCTTGCGAGTGATCGGACCGGGCTCACCGATCTGCCGGTCGTCGACGGCGCGCATGGGCACGACCTCGGCCGCGGTGCCGGTGAGGAACGCTTCGTCGGCGAGGTAGAGGTCGCTGCGGACGAGGTTGGCCTCCACGACGTCGACGCCGAGATCGCGGGCAATCGTCATCACCGAGTCGCGCGTGATTCCGTCGAGCGCGCCCGACGACAACGGCGGTGTGATCATACGTCCGTTCTTGACGATGAACAGGTTCTCGCCCGTGCACTCGGCAACGAACCCTTGGGAGTTGAGAAGGATCGCCTCGTCGTAGCCCGCGTGGATCGCCTCGACCTTCGCCAGGATCGAGTTCACGTAGATGCCGGTGCCCTTGGCCGCCGACGGGTTGATGTTGGGATCCATCCGGCGCCACGACGACACCTTCATGCGCACGCCGTGCTTCACGCCTTCGTCGCCGAGGTAGGTGCCCCACGGGTACACGGCGATCGCAACGTTCACCGGCGAGCTCAGCGGATTGAGTCCCATCTCGCCGTACCCGAGGTAGACGAGCGGTCGGATGTAACACGATTCAACGTCGTTCACGCGCACGGTCTCGCGCGTCGCGTCGACGAGCTGCTCCAGTGAGAAGGGAATGTCGATATGGAGGAGCTTGGCGGAGTCGAACATGCGGCGAAGGTGATCGCGCAGGCGAAAGACGGCCGGCCCGCGGTCCGTCTCGTAGGCGCGGATCCCCTCGAACACGCCCGACCCGTAGTGCAGCGTGTGCGTGAGCACGTGGATGTTGGCGTCGTCCCAGTCGACCAGCTCGCCGTCCATCCAGATCTTCTCGACCTTGTCGAGTGGCATGTCTTGTCCCTTTCTGCCTTCGCCTAAATGGCGGCAGCGACCGCGTCGCCGATCTCGCTCGTTGACCCCGCGACCGCCTCGGTCGCCGCCACCGCCTTGCCGATGCGTGCAGCCGCGTCCGGTTCGCCGAGGAACTCCAGCATCATCGCCGCCGACATGATCGCAGCCCGGGGATCGGCCCGCCCGGTGCCGGCGATATCGGGCGCCGAGCCATGCACGGGCTCGAAGACCGAGGGGCCGGTGCGAGCCGGGTTGAGGTTCGCAGAGGCCGCCCGCCCGATCCCACCCGCCACGGCGCCACCGAGGTCGGTGAGGATGTCGCCGAAGAGATTGTCGGTGA
>JBOGFL010000418.1:0-2071 GCA_050743285.1 Acidimicrobiia bacterium | reverse complement strand
CGCGGTGGCGCGAGCCAACGCGGCAATCGACGCGGGGCAGGCCACTGAAGCCGGCGCGCTGACGGCCTCGGTCATCGTGCTCACCGGCGTACTCGGCCTGGACGTCGGCGGCGCCGACGAATCGGATTCCGAGGTCGACGCGCTCGTCGCCCGCCGGGACGAGGCTCGCGCCGCCCGCGACTTCGGAGAAGCCGACCGCATCCGGGACGAGCTCGCCACTCGCGGCATCAGTCTCGAAGACACGCCGACGGGCACGATCTGGCACCGAGGCGAATGAGCCGCTCCCGATCCGGTGGCGGGCTCGGCGGCGACCAGGTCGAAGGAACGAGGGCGGTGCTCGAGCTTCTTCGAGCGGGCCGGCGCCGGGTGCGCGACGTCTGGCTTGCGCGAGACGCCGGCACCGAGGAGATCGAGAGGCTCGCCCGCGACGCGGACGTCCCCCTACGACGGGTCGACCGCGACGCGCTCGCCCGACGCGCCCGCACCGAGTCACCACAAGGGGTGCTGGCCTGGGCCGAGCCGCTCCCCGAAGCCGATCTCGACGACCTCCTCGCCGATCCTACCGCATTCCTCGTCGCGCTCGACGGCGTCACCGATCCGCAGAACCTGGGCGCGGTGATGCGCGTTGTCGATGCCGCCGGCGCGACCGGCATCGTGATTCCCCGGCACCGATCCGCAAGTGTCACGCCGGCGGCGGCGAAGGCCGCCGCCGGTGCGATCGAAAGCCTGCGCATTGCGCCGGTCGCCGGAGTACCGGGCACGCTCGACCGGGCCGCTCGCGCCGGCGTCTGGTCGGTCGGGCTCGATGCCACCGGCGATCACGAGCTCTTCGAGCTCGAAGTTGCGGATCGCGCCGTCCTGTTGGTTCTCGGCGCCGAGGGGAGCGGGTTGTCGCGACTGACGCGTGAGCGCTGCGATCTCCTCGTCCGGATACCGATGCGGGGTGCCGTTGCGTCCCTCAACGTCGCGACCGCGGCCGCGATCGCCTGCTACGAGATCGTGAGACGTCGGGATACCCTAACGAAACGGCCGGGTTAGCTCAGCTGGCAGAGCGCTTCTCTTGTAAAGAAGAGGTCGTCGGTTCGATCCCGACACCCGGCTCCGCCGAGCAGATGGTTGCCGATGAGTGATGTGAGCGAACAGACGCTGCCAGGCATCGGACGCAGCTACGCACTGACGTCGTGCGACAACTCGCGCGTCACCGTCGTGATCCACCACAGTGGGCGTCGCGACCTTTACGTGGAACTCCCGGCGGAAGGGCGCTCGGTCTCGGTCGAGCTCAACGACGACGAAGCCCGCCGCCTGGGCGCGGTGTTGGGCGGCGCGTACTTCAAGCCGGCGGTCGTCGAGGAGCTGGAGGCCGTCATCGGGGGCCTGCTCATCGATTGGGTGACACTACGCCCCGACTCGCCCGGTGCCGGCCGCTCGATCGCCGACCTCGAGATTCGCCAGCGCACCCGCCTCACCGTGGTGGCGATCCAACGCGACGCCGACACGTTGGTCACGCCCGAGCCGAGTGAGGTCCTGCGCGCCGGAGACCGGCTGGTGGTCGTCGGCCGCCAGGAGGATCTTCCCGCGTTCATCCGCCACGTCGTCGGCTGACTCGTGGGCGACGAACTCGTCGCGCTGGGCGGCGCGTTCCTGGTTGCCGGTCTCCTGGCTCGCCTCGGTCGCCGGGTCGGGCTCCCGACGATCCCCATTTTCATGCTCGCCGGGATCCTGCTCGGTCCGCACACGCCTGGCGTGGTGCTGGTGCACGACCCGGCCGAGTTGGAGCTCCTCGCCGCGCTCGGACTCGTCCTGCTCCTCTTCCACCTCGGCCTCGAGTTCTCGCTCTCGGACCTGATCGGCGGCGGACGCCGGCTGCTCGTCTCGGGCAGCGTCTACCTGTTGCTCAACATCGGGGGCGGACTCGCGTTCGGCTTCGCGCTCGGGTGGGGAAGTCGCGAGGCGCTCATCATCGCCGGAGCCACCGGCATCTCCTCCTCCGCGATCGTCACCAAGCTGCTGATCGAGCTTCGCCGCCTTGCCAATCCCGAGAGCCGGACGATCCTCGGGATCATCGTGGTGG
>JBOGFL010000417.1:0-2141 GCA_050743285.1 Acidimicrobiia bacterium | reverse complement strand
GGCGGGACCGGGCGACATCGTCGCCATCGCCGGGCTGGCCGGCGTGACGATCGGCGAGACGCTCGCCGATCCCGACGATCCCCGCCCGCTCCCGGTGATTCACGTCGACGACCCGAGCCTCTCAATGGTGATCGGGATCAACGCCAGCCCGCTCGCCGGCCAAGACGGCGACATGCTCACGGCCCGTCTCGTGAAGAGCCGCCTCGACGCCGAGTTGGTGGGGAACGTGTCGCTACGCGTGCTGCCCGTCGAGCGGCACGACGCGTGGGAGGTGCAGGGCCGGGGCGAACTCCAACTCGCGGTGCTGATCGAGACGATGCGACGCGAGGGCTTCGAACTGACGGTCGGCAAGCCGGAGGTCGTCACCAGAGAGGTCGGCGGCAGGCGGCACGAACCGGTCGAGCGCGTTGCGATCGACGTACCCGAGGAACACCTCGGCGTCGTGACGCAATTGCTCGCGGTCCGCAAGGGACGCCTCGAGCAAATGGTGAACCACGGCACGGGCTGGGTGCGCATGGACTACCTCGTGCCGGCGCGCGCACTCGTGGGATTCCGGACCGAGTTCCTCACCGAGACCCGCGGCACCGGGGTGCTCCACCAGGTGTTCGAGTGCTACGAGCCGTGGCACGGCGAACTCCGGACGCGCTCCACCGGCAGCCTCGTTGCCGATCGCCGCGGATACACGACGGCGTACGCGCTCGCGAGCCTCCAGGAGCGGGGCGAGCTCCTCGTCGCGCCCGGAGTCGAGGTCTATGAAGGGATGATCATCGGCGAATGCGCCCGCCCCGAGGACATCGACGTGAACCCGACCAAGGAGAAGAAGCTCACGAACCATCGGGCCGCCTCGGCCGATGAGCTCGTTCGCCTCGCGCCGCCTCGCCCGATGTCGCTCGAGCAGGCACTCGAGCTCATCGCGTCGGACGAGGTCGTCGAGGTCACACCCCGCAACGTGCGCCTCCGCAAGGCCGTCCTCGACACTCACGCACGCGGCCGCGAGCGTCGCTCGTAGCCGCGCAGGGGTGCCGGACGGCGGCCGCGATCGTCGTGGCGGGGTTTGGTTCCTTGCCGCGTTCGCCGCCAAGGCCCGAACCCACTGCCCGGGTCGTCGACGGAGCGACGAGGTCGCACGCGCGCTTATGCGACCATTGCCCACTGCGGGGCCCGGTCCCGCCGGTGCCGGTGCCGACGCCGGTGAATCCCACGTCCACCGGCTGACCGATGGCCAGCCGGTGTCAGCCGGTTCGGTAGATCTCGTCGTAGTCGGAGAATTCGGTTTCGCCCTCCGTCACTTCATCGAGCTTGCGCGCCCACTCCTGGGTGACGGGACGGTCGTTGTTCTTCATCGCCTCGTCGGCGGCCGATACGTCGGGATCGACGACGCCGAATTCGGCAACGATCAGATAGTGGCCGGGGTCGTTGCGGTCGGCGAGCACGTGGCTGCCCATGTATCCCATGACGTCCGAAGTCGCCTGGTGCTGGTCCCATTCGGCGGCCATCTCGACGATCGCCTCGGGATTGTCGGATCGCACCGACATGATCTGGGTGAAGTTCAGGTATCTCATTCCGCTCGCCGCTCGCGTTGGACGACCGCTTCCTGTTGGGCCTCGGACATCCCCGCCCGTTCGAACAGGCCGGCCGAGCCGCTCTCCAGGCACGCGGCCGACTTCCCGGGAAGGTGAAGCAAGGCTCGCACGTCTTCGACCGGCTGCGCCGCGACGTCGTGGTAGTCGACTTCGAACAGGTCGGTGCCGAAGCTCTCGCAGACGACCTTGCCGCGCCGGATCGCGTCGGCAATCCGGTGGTGCATCCCGGGCGCCTGGATGTTGCGCTCGCGCACGTCCCGCTCGAAGAAGCCGGTGTCCTCGATGTAGCCGGTCTCGAACAAGCCGATGAGAGTAGCGAGCCAGGCGAAGCCCTTCGGGTCCGGGTCGGCGCGCCCGAGGAAGGCGAAGACCTCCAGCTCACCCTTGAGGTTGGTCCCGTAATCGGCGAGCACATGGACGAAGTCGTGTTGGGCGAGATACGCGGTGGGACCGTTGTGGGAGCCGGGCAGCGCGAAGCCGCGGCTGTCGTACATCTCCCAGACGCACCGACCGAGCGTTCCTTCAGGCAATTCGTGAAACACCTGCCAGCACTCCTCG
>JBOGFL010000416.1:0-2415 GCA_050743285.1 Acidimicrobiia bacterium | reverse complement strand
GGCGAGTAGTCGGCCGGCGGCGGCGCCGGCGGTGCCGGTACCCGGGCCTCGCCGTATACGACGTCGAAGCCGGTCTCCTCGAACGATGCCGTCTGCGTCGTGACGCCCGACTGCCCGAGGTCGTTGTCGTCAGCGATGATCGAAACCGTCGTCCCGTCAGCGTCGCCCCCGAGCTCGTCGGACACCAGCGTCCCGATCGCGGTCGAGGAGAACTGCGGATCCGACGGGGTGAGGCAGCCGCCGCTCCAGCCGAAGGCGTTCTGTGCACCGCACCACTGCGGGCCGATCGCCCACCCGACCAGGGGCACGTTCTCGCTCTCGAGATAGTCGACGCTCGACGACAGGGCCGACTGCATCGCGATCGCGAACACCTCGTCCTGTTCCACCAGCTTGCGGGCGGCGTCGATGTTGCCCTGGTCGGTTTGGCCGTCATCTTCGAGGCCGACGTAGTCGAACATGCGGCCTCCGGGCAGCTCGCCCTCGCGGTTCGCCCGGTCGAGTCGGGCCTGGAACCCGACGCCGATCGGGCCGTAGAGCGACTCGGTCGCGATGGCGCCGACCTTGATCGTGTCGTCGGTCACGCCGCGCGTGGTTTGCGTCGACGGCTCGTCAGTGCTGTCGGCGCTGCTGCTGTCATCCGAGCTCGACTCCGAGCACGCCGCCGCCAGCGCCATCGCGCCTGCAACCAGCAGCGCCATCACCCTTCTGGATCTCACCGGTACCGTCCCCCTTCTGACGTCATCACGTCGTCTTTCATTCCGGTTCTAGCTCTTCCTCACCGAGGTACGCGGCGCGCACATCAGCGTTGGACCTGATCTCGGCCGGCCGGCCGTCGGCTAGGACACGGCCGACATCGAGGACGACGATCCGGTCGCACTGCGCCATGACGAAGCCGACGTCGTGCTCGACGAGCAGCACGGCGCAGCCTTCGCTCTCGCGTATCGCCTGGATGCGCTCGCCGAGCCGAACCACCTCGGTGTGCTCGAGCCCCGAGGTCGGTTCGTCGAGCAGGAGCAGTCGAGGCGGGTCGACGATCGCCCGGGCCAGCTCGACCATGCGCGCCTGCCCGATCGGGAGCGAGCCCGCCGGTTCGTCGCGGAGCCCGCTCAGGCCGCAGAGCGCGAGCACCTCGTCGACGCGCTCACGCCGGGCTCTCTCCTTCGAGCGGCGCATCGGTGCGGCGACGAGATCGCCGAGCAGCCCGCCGCCGCCCCCCCGCCATTCGAGCGCGGCCAGGACGTTGTCGGCGACGGAGAGCCACGTGTAGCTCTGCACGCGCTGGAACGTGCGCCGCAGTCCGGCCCTCGCCCGCCGGACCGCCGACCAGGACGTGATGTCGTCGCCGTCGAGGCTCACGGTCCCCGCCTCCGGCACCCGCACCCCCGAGACCACGTCGAAGAGGGTCGTCTTGCCCGCCCCGTTGGGGCCGATCAGGCCCCGCACCTCTCCGGGGGCGACGTCCAAGCCGACGTCGCGCAGCGCGGCGATGCCCCCGAACCGGACGACGATGCCACGAAGCTCGAGCGCCGCAGCGCGAGAACCGAGGTCGACGGTCGTCGCGGCGCCCTGGGTCGTCGTCACCCATCCCCCCGGGTCCTGGGGCGCGTCCGGCGCCCGCTCAACAATCTGACTCTGTATCAGATTTCGCGGGTGGGTACCAGAGCCGAGCGAAAAGCTACGAATCGCCCCATGCGGCGAGGATGGCGGCGGTGGTGGTAACGGTGGCGACCAGGCGCATGGTGTTGTCGAGGACGGCGTCGGCGTAGTCAGCCGGCACCCCGGCGACCGCGTCGCCAGGGATGACCACCTGGTAGCCGCGGTTCACCCCGTCGAAGGCGAGGTTCAGCATCCCGATGTTGAGCGAGACGCCGACACCGACGATCGTCGTGACGCCGAGATTGCGCAGGACGGGGTCGAGCTGCGTACCGGTCATCGGGCCGATCCCGTGAATCCGGGACAGTACGATGTCGCCCGGGTCGACCCCGATGTCGGCGGGTGGCCGGACGGCTTCGCTCCCGGGCTCGAGCCGGGAGGGCGCCTTCTCGATGCCGAGGAACAGCCGGGCGTTTCGGTTGGCGCCCTTGCGGTCGGGTCGGGTCTCGGCGGTGCAGTGCAGGACCGGCACCTCTGCGGTGCGCGCGGCGCGCGCGAGCGCCGCGCAGTTCCCGATGAGGCCGACCCGGGCCACTTCCGCGGCCAGCGCAGGCAGGACCGAATGCTCGCCGACCACGCCCTGCTGCACTTCCTGCAAAACGAGCGCGGTGTGGCCGGGGGCAACGAGATCGGAAAGGTCGAGCGGCACCGCGCTAACCGGCTCCGTTGAGGCGCGCGACGAGCTGGTCGCACAGACGGGTGATGTCGCGGGCACAGTCGATGAAGTTCTCGAGGTCGCCGCCGGCGGGGTCGATCACGTCC
>JBOGFL010000415.1:0-3972 GCA_050743285.1 Acidimicrobiia bacterium | reverse complement strand
GGCGCGCGGCATGTGAGGGTGCTCCATGAAGAACCGGCCGATCAGGTCGTTGGCGTTCCCGATTCCCTCGGGCTGCTGGTCCCGCGAGGTCAGGAGCAGGCGGGCCACTTCGATCGCCCCGGCGGCGAGGACGAACACGCGAGCGGAGGCCGACCACGAGTTGCCGGCCAGCGTGGCCACCCGGGCCCGGGAGACGGCCTCGCCATCGGGTGCAAGGTCGAGGCCAACCACGTCGGCGTGGAGGTACACGTCGACATTGGCGGCCGCGGTCAGGGCCGGGCGGTACTCCTCCCCGAAGCGCACCGGCGGGCTCACCTGATACAGCGCGGTGGCGAGCACCCCGTCGTCGGGCAGGGTCTCGAGCCCCACGCGCTCCTGCCACCAGTCGACGTCGTATTCGAACGGACCCAGGCCGCACACCGTCTGGGCGCGCCCGTAGTACGGGTCGAGCTCGGCGCGGGAAAAAGGCCAGCCGCTGTACGGGATCCACGGTCGGGGCTCGAAGTCGATCGGGTCGAGCGGCCGGCAGAACCCCGACCAGTGATTGGTGGCGCCGCCGAGGTAGCGCAGCCGCGTCGTGGCGAGCGGGTAGGAACGGCCGGTCGTCACGCCGCCGGCCAGGGCCTCGACCGACTCCTCCCGCTCGGTGTCGCCGCTCTCGAGCACCACCACCGAGAGCTGCGCGTTCGCGAGCTCGAGCGCGAGGGTGATCCCGGCCGCGCCTCCGCCGACGATGCACACGTCGGCGCGCACGTCGCCGGGCACGTCGTTGGCGTCGATGAGCATGGTGAGGCGTGCCGTGTTCCTCGGTCCCGTCCGGAGCCGGATGGTACCGGCGCCGACATCGGCAGCACGCGCGATGCTTATGGGCGATGGAGGACAAGACCTCGCGACCGACCCTGCCCTGGAGCGTCAAGCTCATCGGCTTCGTGATACTGGCGGTCGTCGCCTGGCTCGTGTTCCTGTGGATCTCGGCCGCGGTGCGCACCGCATTCGCGTTGCTCGGCTATCTGGTCGTGGCCGTCATCGCCTACTTCTTCGGCAAGGCCGTCGGTCGCGCCTCCGCCGAGCCCTGACGCCGGGCCTCAGGCGATGCAGTCCCCGCCGAGGAGCACACGCAGCTCGCCGTAGAGGCCGTTGGCGTCGTCGACGAGATGCTCGTCGGAGAGTCGGAGCACCGTGGTCTTGTCCTGACCCTGTAGGTGGACGAAGACGGGTCGGTCGCCGGGGTGTTCGCGCAGGAGGTCTTGGAGCCGGGTGACGCGTTCCTCGGTGAGCGTGTCGGCACGAATCTTCAGGCGCACCGGCGCGCCTTCCTCCAGCACCAGCTTGGGCTGGGTGACCTCCACCGCGACCATCCGGGGTGTCTCGTCGCGGAGGTCGAGCCGGCCCTTCACGCAGAGGATCGCGTCGTCGGCGAGCAGCGGATCACAGGCCGCCATGACCTTCGGGAAGACGAGCACCTCCATCGCGGCACCGAGGTCTTCGAGGACGAACGTGGCCATGAGGTCGCCGCGCTTGGTGTAGCGGCGGCTGAGCGCGGTGACGACTCCGCCCACCGTGCGCATCTCGCCTTCGCGCAGTTCCTTGAGCTCGGCCAGCGTGCAGTCGGCATAGCGTCGGAGCGAACGCTCGGCACCCATCAGCGGGTGATCGCTCACGTACAGACCCAGCATCTCCTTCTCGAACGCGAGCCGGGTCGACTTGTCGAACTCCGTAGCCGGAATCAGTGCGCGATCGTCGAAGCCCGCGTTGGTGGCCGCGTCGTCGCCGCCTCCCTCGAACAGGCTCATGATCCCGGCGTCGCGGTCCCGCCGGCGGGCGACCGCGCGGTCGACCACCGGTTCGAGCACCGCGAGCAGCCCGAGCCGGGGGTGCCCGTGCGAATCGAACGCGCCCGCCTTGACGAGCGACTCGACGGTTCGCTTGTTCAGCGCGGTCGGGTCGACTCGTTCGCAGAAGTCGTGGAAGTCTCCAAACGCGTCACCGTCGGTGCGGGCTACAACGATGCGCTCGGTGACGCCCTCCCCCACGTTGCGGATCGCCGACAGCCCGAAGCGGATCGCACCGTCGCGCACCGAGAAGTCGCTGTCGGACTGGTTGACGTCGGGCACGAGCACCGGGATCTCGAGCCGGCGGCACTCGTTGAGGTACACCGCGCTGCGGTCCTTGTCGCCCTTCACGCTGGTGAGCAAGGCAGCGAGGTACTGGCGCGGATGGTTGGCCTTCAGATAGGCGGTCTGGTACGCAACCAACCCGTAGCCGACCGAGTGTGACTTGTTGAACGAGTAGTCGGCGAAGGGCTCGATCTTGGCGAACATCTCCTCGCCGAATCTCTGGGTGTGGCCCTGGGCGACGCAGCCCTCGACGAACTTCGAACGCTGGGCCGCGATCAGCTTGCGGTCCTTCTTTCCGGTCGCCTTGCGGAGGTTCTCGGCTTCTTCGAGTGAGAGGCCGGCCAGGCGCTGGGCCACCCGCATGAGCTGCTCCTGGTAGATCATCAGCCCGAAGGTCGGACCGAGAATGTCTTCGAGCCCATCGGCGTAATAGCTGACCGGTCGGCGGCCGTTCTTCCGGTCGGCGTACTCGCTGTGCATGTTGTCGCCCATCGGCCCCGGTCGGTACAGGGCGACGAGGGCTGCCACGTCCTCGAACGTCGTGGGTGCCAGTGACCGGATCAGCGCCCGCATCGGGCCGCCCTCGAGCTGGAAGACGCCCACGGTGTCGCCCCGCCGCAGCATCTCGAAGGTCGCGACGTCGTCGAGAGGCACACCGTCGATATCGGGACGAGCCCCGGTGGAGGACTCGACCAGGTCGAGGGTGAGCTCGATCACGTCGAGGTTGCGCAGGCCGAGGAAGTCCATCTTCAACAGGCCGAGCTTCTCGACGCCGTGCATCTCGTACTGGGTGACGATCGGCGCCTGGTTCGCCTCACCGCCCGGCTCGGGCTTGCGCTGGATCGGCAGGTACTCGGTGAGCGGTTCGCGGGTGATGACGACCGCGGCGGCGTGGATGCCGTCCTGGCGCCGCAGCCCCTCCAACCCCCGGGCGACGTCGACGACGCGCTTCGTGTCGGGGTCGGCTTCGTAGAGCCCCCGCAGCTCCGACGCCATCTTGTACCCGTCCTCGTGACCGGGCTCGAGCTCGAGGCACGCCCGCAGCGGGGTGTCGCGGCCCATGATGAGCGGCGGCATCAGCTTGGCGATCTTGTCACCGACGAGGTACGGGTAATCGAGCACCCGGGCGGCGTCGCGCACCGCAGCGCGTGCCTTGATCGTCGAGAACGTGACGATCTGGGCGACGCGGTCCGACCCGTAGCGTTCGCTGGCGTAGCGGATCATCTCGCCGCGGCAGCGGCTGTCGAAGTCCATGTCGATGTCGGGCATCTGCTTGCGGCCCGGGTTGAGGAATCGCTCGAACAGAAGGTCGTAGCGGATCGGGTCGATGTCGACGATCCCGAGGCAGTACGCCACGCACGAACCAGCGGCGCTCCCCCGGCCCGGTCCGACGCGAATCGAACGCGAGCGCGCGTAGCGGACGAGATCCCAGACAACCAGGAAGTAGGCAGAAAAGCCCATCGTCTTGATGACGCCGAGCTCGTATTCGATGCGCTCGAGAACGTCTCCGGGCGGTTCGGCGCCGTAGCGGTTCCTCGCCCCCTCGATGGTGAGCTCCCGCAGGTAGGAATCCTCGTCGTGACCGGTCGGTACCGGGAACGCGGGCAGCACCACCTGGTCGAACTCGATCTCGACGCCCGCGGCCCGCTCTGCGACCAGCAACGTGTTGTCGCACGCCTCCGGGTGCTCGCGGAAGAGATGGCGCATCTCGGCCGCCGATTTCAGATAGAACTCCTCGGCGTCGAAGCGGAAGCGGTCCGGGTCGTCGCGCTTCGCGCCGGTTTGCACGCACAGCAACGCGTCGTGAGCCTCCGCGTCGCCCTTCTGCGTGTAGTGGCTGTCGTTGGTCGCGAGC
>JBOGFL010000414.1:0-3738 GCA_050743285.1 Acidimicrobiia bacterium | reverse complement strand
GGCGCCCGTTGCTCAGAACCCGGCGGATGGCGCCGGCCAGGCCGGCACGCGACGCCTCCAGGCGCGGTACCGGCGGGCGCACGCGAACCGGCAAGCCGGGTTAACTCAGAGCCTCGACTTCGTCGTCACCGGCCGCTTCACGGGCGAGGACGCGGTCGATGGCCGCGCGCTGGCGCGGGTTGGCCTTGCGACGGAGAGCTCGGAGGCGGAGCAACTCGGCGCCCTTGCGAACACCTTCCCTTCGGATGCGCTCCACCCAGTCAAGCTCCTTGCGGGTGAGCATCACTGCCTCCTGATCGCTGCGAACCCCCTCGGCGCCGAGTTCTAACCCGGCGAGAGCCATGATCATGCCCCATTTCGGGGTGTTGGGGCCGAATAGTGGGTGGCATTCCGCAGTATCTTCACATTCCGTGCGCATCGAGTCGTCGGTGACCTCGGTGTACTGGATCACCTCCGAGGCCATCGCGGGGCTGCCCGAGGTGCCGCTCGCGGTGGAGGCCGCCGACGATGACCCGCCGCCGGGGAACGTAGCCGATCTGGGCGCGATGCCGGGCGCCGGCGCGCAGAGATCCGAACCGCTAGGAACGAGACTGCAGGCTCAGGAACGGAAGTCGAAGGCGACCTTGATCGCGCCGCTGTCGGCCTGGGTTGCCAGCGCGGTGAAGGCGGCGCGCCAGTCGTCCAGCGGGAACGTGTGGGTGAGCATCGGGCCCAGGTCGACGACGCCACATGCCGCGAGGTCGAGGTAGTGCTCAATGCCGTGGCGGCGGACGCCGTCGACGGACTCGATGCCAAATGCGTTCGATCCGACCCACGAGATCTCCTTGAAGTAGAGCGGCGTCCACTCCCAGCGCGCCGGGCCGTGCACGCCGGCCTTCACGAGCGTGCCTCTCGCCCGCAAGACGCGCACGCCGACCTCAAAGGTCTCCGGCCGGGCCACAGTGTCGTACACGACGTCGATGCCGCCCGGGTACGCCATGGGGAGCCCGTCGCTCAGCTGAAGCCGTCCGCCCGACCATGCCGCTGCCTCTTCGATGACGTGCTCGCGAGGCTCGTGGGGCACGACGGTGGCGCCCAGGTGGCGCGCCAGCTCCGCCTGGGATTCGAACCGAGCCACCACCATCACCTCGACGTCCGGATGCAGGGCCCGCAGGATCGCGGTCGCGCAGGTGCCGAGCGCGCCGGCGCCGTACACGAGCACCTTTCCTCCGTGCGGCGGCGGGTGTCGGGTCACTGAGTGGAGGGACACCGCAAACGGATCGGCGAACACCGCCAGCTCGTCGGGGACTGAGTTGGGGACCTTGAACAGCATCGAGTCGTGCGCGGGCATCAGGTCGGCGTAGCCCCCACTGGCGTCGCTCGAGGTGCCGCTGTGGATGCCGGGCGCGACGGGTGGAGCGGCGAAGTTCCAGCACAGGCTGAGGTCCCCGGCCGCACAGGCCGGGCACACCGGGTCGACGCCCCGGGGGGCGCACGAGAGCCACGGGTTCAACACCACGCGGTCGCCGACCTCCAGCCCCTCGGCCTCGGGCCCGAGCGCGACGACGTCGGCGACGACCTCGTGGCCGAGCACCTGCGGCAGCGAGAAGAACGCCTTCATCGGATTGTCGACGGTCGCCACCTCGCCCCAGTCCATGAAGACCTGCTTGGCGTCGGAGCCGCAGATGCCCGTCATCCGAGGCTGGGCGATCACCCAGTCCGGGAGGAGGAACTCCGGGTCGGGCGCTTCGACCAGGCGCATCGGCGTGTGGTCGAGCCCGCGCAGCAGCGGGTTGTCGGGCTCCGTGTCTGACGCCGGGGGATCCGGACGTACGCCGTAGAGAAGTGCTCGCATCGCGTCGCAGCGTAGAGCCAGGGGGCGCCCCCTAGCATCTGCCCATGACTGAGACCGTCGGCACTCCCGCGCCTGCGCCCAGCAGGCCGCGATTGCGCCTTGTCCGGGGCCTCGCGGCGGCGTTGCTCGTGGTGATCGGCTGTGTGGCGGTGGCGGGGGCCAACGTGGCCGTTTGGATGCGGCGGAACGCGTTCGACACGGACTCGTATGTCGAGTCCGTCCGCACGCTGCCCCAGGATGACCGGATCTCGGAGCCCATGGCCCGCTACCTCGTCGACGAGCTCTTCGACACCGTCAATGCCGAGGACCGATTGGAGTCGGCGTTACCCGACCGCGTCGACTTTCTTGCCGGATCGCTCGTGGGCGCCACGCGGGAACAGGCGACCGACCTCGCCCAGCAGATCATCGAAAGCGAGCAGTTCGAGGAGTTCTGGGTGGAGGCCAACCGCACCGCCCACAAGCAGGCGGTCGACATCGTCCATGACGACCCCGACGTGGTCGACCTCGACGGCGGCGCGGTGACGCTCGATCTCACCGCCGCGCTCGACTTGCTCCGGGACCGGCTCGGCGTCGTCGGCGACCGCCTGTTCGCCGATGTCGAGATCCCCGAAGACGGGGCCGAGATCGTCGTCTACCGAAGCGACACGCTCACCGCCATGCAAAGGATGATCAAGCTGGTTGACCGGCTGGCGTGGGTCCTGCCGATCGTGGCGTTCATTGCGTTCGCACTCGCGATCGCCGTCGCGGTGGGGCGCGGCCGCGTGGTCGTGGCGATCGGTGTCGGCGTGGCGGTCGCGCTCGTCGTTGAGCTCGTGATCACCCGACTGGCACGCACCGAGATCCTCGACCTCATCCGCGACGAAGACGTGAAAACGGCGGCCGACGCCGCGTGGGACGACATCGTCAACGGCGGCTTCGTCGCGCAGACCACGCTCCTGATCGCAATCGCATTGGTGATCGCGGCGGTGGCCTTCTTCGCCACCGCCGCCCCACGAGCCGTGACCCTCGGAAGGGGAGCGGTGGAAACGTGGCGCCAGCGGGTCTCCGTGCGGCCTTCGCTTCAGGGCCTCCGGGAACGCGTCGGTCCGGTGCTCGCCCCCCGGCGGGGACTCGCGCAAGTGCTGTGCCTGGGTGTTGGCCTCGTCGTGCTGCTGCTGTGGCCGTCGATCACCTGGACGGTGCTACTCGTTGTGATCGGACTCGTCGTCGCAGCCCTGGCCCTGGTCGAGATCCTCGGCTCGGGGACTCCGCCGGGTCAGGTCGCCACCGGTTCCTCGGACTGACGCAGATAACGGTCGGCGAAGAAGCCGGCGACGAAGGCGAGAACGACAAAGAGAACCCGCAAGAGGTGCAGCTTCCAAAACCGCCCCAGCACGAGACCGGTCACGGCGGCGCCGCCGATCACCAGCGCAGGTTGCTCGCGTAGGACTCGTCGGCTCTCGCCGGCCAGGCGACGCACGCTGTCGTTATCGATACCCGCCGCTTCGAGGGCGGCTCGCCCGACGTCCCGCGCGTCGTCACCGGCATCGGACCGCGCCCCGCCCCGTTGGTCGGTGGGCTTGGTGTTCGTCGCGGTGGTTGCCATGAGAAATCCTCCTGTTTCGCTCACCAGTTTTCCCGTTCCTCAACACCCGAGGCTGGCCAAGCCCGGTGTCGAGGAGGATCTGCAGATGGAGTTCCACGCCACCGGCGCTGAACTCGATCCTGCGAGTGACACCGGCCCTCGAAAGGGCGGGTCCTCACCGGGTTCGTTGCAGGCTCCGTCGGGGGCCTGGGATTCGGGTCAGCGGTCGCGATCGCCGGTCAGCTTGTCCTTGGTCGCGTCGACCGCGTCCTCGGCCTTGTCCTTGAGCTCGCCGACCTTGTCCTTCACCTTGCCGCCGGCCCGGTCTGCGGTGCCTTCC
>JBOGFL010000413.1:0-3998 GCA_050743285.1 Acidimicrobiia bacterium | reverse complement strand
GCGACGCCGAGTGCGTGCCCCCCCATGACCTCACCGGTCGCCCCGCCGTGCCGCCGGCCGGTCCGGCGGCGGCCAAGCTGACCGCGCTGATGGAGGCCTCGCAGCCCGTGGTCCGCAAGGCGGCGGTGACCGTCGGGTCCGCGGCCACGCAGATCTGGCTGTGGGGACAGGGGACCCATCCGCAGCTCCCGCGCTTCGCGGCCCGCTACGGCGTCGACGGGCGGTTGAGCTCGGCGGTCGACCTCGTGCGCGGGCTCGGCGTCCTCACCGGCATCGAGGTGCTCGACGTGCCCGGAGCCACCGCTGGCTTCGACAACGACTACGGCGCCCAGACCCGCGCCGCGCTGGCGTCGCTCGAGGACCGGGACCTCTTCGTTCTCCATGTCGAGGCCACCGACGAGGCCGGTCACCAGGGCAACGCGGTCGAGAAGACCGTGCAGCTCGAACGGTGGGATCGCGAGGTGATCGGGCCGCTCGCCAAGGCGCTCGACGAGTCGGGCCCGTACCGCGTGCTCCTCATGCCCGACCACGCCACGCCCTGCGCGGCGGCAACCCACACCGGCGACCCGGTTCCGTATCTCCTGTACGACTCCGAGCGACCGGGACCGGGCGGCGTGTACACCGAGGCCGGGGTCGCGTCCCGGCCGGTGGTGCCGGCCCACGAACTGATGGGGAGGCTCGTCGGCTGACCCCGGTCGATGGGCTTGCCCGTCGCGCGGCGCCTGGTATGCTGGTCCTGTACCGCCCGAGGGTGCGGTTCTTCGGAGCGAGCGCTTGGCGCCGCTCTCCCTCGCAGACTTGAGTCTCACCGCACCCGTGACGGCGCGGCCCCGTTGTTTCACCGCGGCTGCCGAACCCGGCGAGCCACGGAGCGAACCTCTTCGGCGCACTGGCGCGGAACGGAGGAAACCGATCATGGAGCAGCAACTCGAGCGGTCCGTGCTCGATGGCAAGGACCGTGACGAGCTCCACGCCATTGCCGGCGCCATCGGCGTGCGAGCCGCGACTCGCATGAAGAAGGCCGACCTGATCGACGCGATCCTTGCCGCCGCCGGGGACGGCGCGAGCGATGGTGACGTGTCCGAGGCGGGCGACGGCACCAACGGTGGTGAACCGGCGAGCCGATCGCGGAGAGTCCGCTCGACCGCCCGCGCCACCGACGACCCGATGGCATCGCTGGCGGCCGAGGAGGACGCGCTCGACACCTCCGAGGGCGAAGACGAGCGGCCGACGCCGCGCCCGGCCCGGCGTGCATCCGCCGCCAAGCGCGACGACGACGGCGCGGACGGCGCCGACGACTCCGGCAATCGCGCCACCGAGACGCAGCCCCGTATCGATCCCGAGGACGAACGTCAGTCCTACGGCGAGGGGAATCGCCGCCGCCGCCGTCGCCGCGGCCGCGAACGGGGCCCGGGCGAAGGTCCCTCCGAACCGGCGGGGGAGCCGATCGAGGTGGAAGGGCTCCTCGACCTGCGCGACGAGGGCTACGGCTTTCTTCGCGCCACCGGCTACCTCCCCGGTCCGAAGGACGTCTACGTGTCGGCGTCGCAGGTGCGGCGGTTCGCGCTGCGCAAGGGCGACTTCGTGCAGGGCTTCACCCGTCCGCCCGCGAGCAGCGAGAAGTACCCGGCCCTGCTGCGCGTCGATCTCATCAACAGCCTGAGCCCGGACGAAGCGCGGAACCGGCCCAAGTTCGAGGATCTCACGCCGCTGTTTCCCGACTCGAACCTTCGGCTCGAGCTCGAAGCGGAGCCGCACAACATGACCGGACGGATCGTCGATCTGATCTCGCCGGTCGGAAAGGGTCAGCGCGGTCTGGTCGTCTCACCGCCCAAGGCGGGCAAGACGACGATCCTGAAGCAGATCGTGTACTCGGTGGAACGCAACAACCCCGAGGTCAAGCTCATGGTCCTCCTCGTCGACGAGCGACCGGAAGAAGTCACCGACATGCGTCGCCACGTGCAGAACGGCGAGGTCGTCGCGAGCACGTTCGATCGTCCTTCCGATGAGCACACCCAGGTGGCGGAGCTCACGATCGAGCGGGCCAAGCGACAGGTCGAGCTGGGTCACGACGTCGTCATCATTCTCGACGGCATCACGCGCCTCGCCCGCGCTTACAACTTGGCAACCCCGGCATCAGGCCGCGTCCTCTCCGGTGGTGTCGACTCCACCGCGCTGTACCCACCGAAGAAGTTCTTCGGCGCCGCGCGCAACATCGAGGAGGGCGGCTCGCTCACGATCGTCGCCACCGCGTTGATCGAGACCGGGAGCCGGATGGACGAAGTCATCTTCGAGGAGTTCAAGGGCACCGGCAACATGGAACTGCGGCTCGACCGCCGCCTCGCCGAGCGCCGCATCTACCCGTCGATCGACGTCGAGCAGTCGAGCACCCGTCACGAGGAGCTTCTGTTCGACCGCAACCAGCTCCAGCAGGTCTGGAAGCTGCGCCGGGTGTTGAACGCGCTGGAGAACGGGGCCGGTCTCGAACTCCTCATGGACAAGATCCGCACGACAACCGGCAACGACGAGTTCCTCGCCGAGATCGCCAAGGCCCCGAGCCCGGGCGCCTGATCACGTCCGTAGACTGGAGCGCGGTGAAGACCGACATCCATCCCGACTACGCCGAATGCACCGTTCGGTGCTCGTGCGGGAACACGTTCACGACGCGATCAACGGTCCCGGAACTGCGCGTCGAGCTCTGCTCGGAGTGCCATCCCTTCTATACGGGCAAGCAGAAGCTCGTCGACACCGGCGGCCGGGTCGAGCGATTCCAGCGGCGCTACGCCAAGAAGGGCTGACCAGGTTGCCCGAACCTGAGCCGCGTTGTCTCGGCGGCCAGGCGGTCATCGAAGGCGTGATGATGAGCGGCCTGCGGTCGTGGGCAGTTGCCACACCCGAGTCTGCGCCCCGCCCCGTCTGATTTTTCTCCGGCGGGAACCGGCATGACGTCCGCGGCGTTCTCCTTTCGGTCACCGAGACGACGCGTGTCGTCCCCCGGTCGACCTCCGTGGGATGGAGTGGGCTGGCTGCATCCCGCGCGGGCCCGGCCTCACGTTCGTGGGGCCGGGCCCGTTCGGAACCTCCCGGGCGGTACGAGCGGGCGCGCTCGGCACTTCGTCGCAGTACTCGTTCCGCGTCGCCAACGAGGTCGCGCTCGCGAGACGGACACGCAGCGCGACGTCGATG
Source organism: Acidimicrobiia bacterium (assembly GCA_050743285.1). Lineage (GTDB taxonomy): Bacteria > Actinomycetota > Acidimicrobiia > IMCC26256 > JACDBD01 > JBOGFL01. The sequence goes on along the minus strand of JBOGFL010000413.1, from coordinate 812 downwards.
ACATCCAGGACGCCGTCGACGCCATCGCGCGGAAGTGTCACCTCCGAACCCCCGACGGCCTCGCGCCACCGAACTTCGGGGTGAACCGTTCGCGTCGTCCGGCCCGAGCGCGGGCTTCGCCGCGGACCGACGCTGACTGGCCAGAGTGACCCGGCGCGTTCGGGGGCGGGCCTTCCCCGCCCCCTCTCACGCTCCGTGACTCGCCTTTCTGGGCCGAGGTTCCCTTGGTATTGCGACAGGTGCCCGAGGCGCCTTGACCGCGACCGTGGTACCACGTAGAGTAACATCCGTTCGCCACTTCAAGTGGTGGACGCAGGGGCAGGATGGGAGCGAGAACCCCCGGCCGTTCACGGTCACCCTTGGGGTCGGGGCGAGCAGTGGTGAGACCGGCCCATTTCTTAGGACGATATTCGCCGCAACAGGAGTGGACATGTCGAACGCCACGACCCGAGGTCTTCGCCGGAATCTTCCGCGCCGCGTGCGCGTGAAGCGTTTCGCCGGTGCGCTGGGCCTCAGTGCCGCGACGCTTGCAATCAGCGTCGTTGCCTTTGTGCCCGCGCTCGCGCAAGAGGCACCGCAGACCGAGCCGACGGCCGACGCAACCGAATCGGTCGAGCAGTCGTCGGGCCCGCCCGCGGCACCTCCGGCGGAACCGCCCGCCACGCCGCCGGTCGAGACTCCCCAAGCCGGCGGGACCGTCGTCGTCCCCCCTGGCGACGAGACCCCATTCGTTCCCGTCGACGAGACACTCGACCCCGCATCGGGCTACCGCGTGCGCTTCGATGCGTGCACGTACGACGAAGCTGCCGACG
>JBOGFL010000412.1:0-2890 GCA_050743285.1 Acidimicrobiia bacterium | reverse complement strand
CCCCAGGGTTGCGCGCCCGGTGGGCAGCCGGGTCGGCCGGGCCCGAACCTGGACGCGGCCGCCGAGGCGATCGGCATCGACGTGGAGGAGCTCGGTGACGCGCTCCGCGGCGGCCAGACGATCGCCGAGGTTGCCGAGGCCAACGGCGTCAGCACCGACGACGTGGTCGCGGCGATGGTGGCGTCGGCCGAGGAGCACCTGCCGACGAGGGGCCCGGCATCGACCCCGACCAGTGGGATCGCATCTTCGAGCGCTTCTACCGCACCGATTCCTCGCGGTCGCGTGACACCGGCGGGAGCGGTCTCGGCCTGTCGATTGTCGCCGCGGTCGTGACCGTCCACGGGGGACGGGCCGAGGCCAGCCGCGAACCCGGTGGCGGTGCCGTGTTCACCGTCCACCTTCCTGCCGCCTGAGCCGCCGTACGCTCGAGGGGTGAGCGAGGACCGGCTCGATCGGGCGATCGCGGCGATCGACGCCGCCAACGCCGACGATCCCGTCGACATCGTCGTGGCGGGGGAGACCCGCCCCAAGGAGCTCGCCCATGCCGAGCTGGTGACGCACTGGGTACGGCAGCTCGATCCCGACCCGAGCGAGGCGCTGCTGCTGGCGGCCCGGGCCCACCATCTCCGGCGGTGGACGATTCCCCGCGCGTCGTACCCGACCGGACGGGCCGGCTACCTGAAGTGGCGCAAGACCCTGCACGAGCAGCACGCCAGCGACGTCGCGGTGATCCTCGCCGACGTCGGCTACGACGCCCCAACGGTCGAGCGGGTGCAGGACATCGTACGGAAGCGCCGGCTCGGCAAGGACGCCGAGGTCCAGATGCTCGAGGACGCGCTGTGCCTCGTCTTCATCGAAACCCAGCTGACCGAGCTCGTGCGGAAGGTCGACGCCGAGAAGCTGCCCGGGATCATCGAGAAGACGGCCAAGAAGATGAGCCCGCGCGCGATCGACCTGGCGATGGCACTCGATCTCACGCCCGACGAGAAGGCGTTGCTCGAAAACGCGCTCGGCGGCTGACCGTCCGGTCGGCAAAGCCGCCGTCGCCAGGTGCTTTCCGGGTCGCCTCCGCAGGCTCCGGCTCCTTCCGGCGACGGTCGGCAAAGCCGCCGTCGCCTAGCCTCACGGCGCAGTGGATCTGAGCTTCACGCGCGAGGAGCAGGCGTTCGCGACCGAGATCCGGACCTGGCTGTCCGAGCACCTCGAGCTGCCGCCGCCGTTCCGCTCGCTCGACGAGGAGATCGAATGGGGACGGCGCTGGCAGGCGACGCTGGCCGAGGGACGTTGGGTGGGGATTCACTGGCCCGAGGAGTACGGCGGACGGGGGGCGTCGCCGGTGCAGGTCGCGATCTTCAACATGGAGTACGCGCGGTCGCGTGCGCTGCAACCCGTGAACCGGGTCGGCATCAACCTCGCCGGGCCGACGCTGCTCGCGCACGGAACCGAGGACCAGAAGCAGCGCTGGCTGCCGTCGATCCTGGACGCCAGTGAGATCTGGTGCCAGCTGTTCAGCGAGCCCGGCGCGGGGTCTGACCTCGCGTCACTGACGACCCGCGCGGAACCCGCCGACGATGGCTGGCTCGTCAGCGGCCAGAAGGTGTGGACGAGCTACGCGCTCCAGTCGCGATGGGCCATCTGTCTGGCACGCACCGACGCCAACGCGCCCAAGCACGCGGGGATCTCGTATCTCGTCGTCGACATGGAGGCCGACGGCGTCGAGATCCGCCCGCTCACCCAGATCACCGGAGAGGCCGAGTTCAACGAAGTGTTTCTCGACGAGGTGTTCGTCCCGGAGGATCACCTGGTTGGCGGGCTGCACCAGGGCTGGGCGGTCGCGAACACGACGCTCGCCCACGAGCGGGGGACGGCGTTCCCGTTCAAGGAACAAGTGGTCCACGAGGTCTATCTCGACGAGCTCTTCGCGCTCGCCACCGACCGGGGCGTGCTCGACGACGTGGAGGTCGCCGACGGGCTGGCCCAGGCGTTCGTCGAGCTGCGGGTCCTGCGCCTGCACAATTGGCGGACCCTGTCGCGACTGGCCCGGGGCCAAATCCCGGGCCCCGAGTCGTCCGTAGTGAAGTTGGCGTGGACCGACATGACCCAGCACCTCTCCGAGACCGCGCTGGCGGTCGTGGGCGAAGCGGCGCCGCTGTGGGCCGGGGCCGACGGCGAGCCCGCGGGCGGGCGGTGGCAGCGCCAGTGGCTGTGGAGCAAGGCGGCGTCGATCGCGGGTGGGACGTCGGAGGTCCAGCGGACCATCATCGCCGACCGGATGCTCCATCTACCGGGTAGTAGGTTGACGGCCAAACCGGACCCGGGGGGGAAGAGTGCGTAAGCGTTTGGTTGTTGCGGGAGCGATCCTCGCTGCACTGAGCCTTGGGGTCGCAGCGTGCAGCGGTGACGACAGCGGCGGCGGAAGCAGCGGCGGCGGCGGGAACGAGCCCGAGGAGTCGACCGGCCCGCCCCAGATGGGCGGCACGCTCCGCTACGGCCTCGAGGCCGACGGCGATGGACTCAATCCGCAGGCGAACCGGTTCGCGATCTCGAGCACGATCATGGGCCGGGCGGTGTTCGACACGCTGGCGGCGTGGAACGAGGAAGGCGAGGCCGAGCCCTACCTGGCCGAGTCGTTCACGCCCAACGACGACTTCACCAAGTGGGAGGTCAAGCTGCGGCCGAATATCGAGTTCCACGACGGGACGCCGCTCACCTCCGAAGCACTTGCGGTCGGCACTGACGCGTTGCTCGGCGATCCGCTGCTGAGCCTGGTGACGGTCGGCATCGTCGACACCGAGAACCCGTACGACATCGTCGACGACCTCACGATTCGCAACAACTTCCTCGTCCCCCTCCCGAACTATCCCACGTACCTGACCACCCAGGTCGGGAC
>JBOGFL010000411.1:0-2489 GCA_050743285.1 Acidimicrobiia bacterium | reverse complement strand
TCTCCCACACGCGTGGAACTGCGAAGAAGATCTCGGGCTTGACCTCGGGCAGGTACGACGCCACCAGGCCCGGCTCCGGACAAGTGGAGACCTCATACCCGAGGCACGCGCCTTGGTAATGCGACGTCATGCGCTCGGCGATGTGGGCCATCGGCAGGTACGAGACCATGCGGCGCCCGGAGATGGCGACGTCGGCCATCGCCATCCGCAGGCTCTCGACAGTCCACACGACGTTGGCGTGATCGAGCATGACGCCCTTGGGCGGACCGGTGGTGCCCGACGTGTAGATGACCGTGGCGAGGTCTTCGGGGTGCGCGGTCGCGGCCGCTGCGCCGAGGTCGAGCGGCGCGACGTCGAGCAGCTCCTGCCAATGGCGGACGTCGGCGGGTGCCCGTCCGTCGGGGTCGTCGACGACGACAACCTGTTCGAGGTCGTCGAGCTCGGAACGCACCTTGAGCACCCGTTCGAGATAGTCGACGTCTTCGACGATCAGGATCTTGGCCTCGCTGTGACCGGCGAGGTACTGGATCTGCTCGGGAGCCGACGAGTTGTAGATCGAGATCGGCGTTCCCCCCAGCAGGAGCACCGCCATGTCTGCGATGTGGAACTCGGGTCGGTTGCGCATGAGGAGGGCCACCCGATCGCCGCGCTCGATCCCCAGCTGTCCCAACGCGGCGCCGAGTGCGGCGGCACGCGCCGAGTAGTCGGTGTAGGTCAGCTCCTCCCAGGCGTCGCCCCGCTTGGCCCGCAGCGCGACCTGATCGGGCAGGGCGCACACGGTCTCGAGGAAGCGGCTCGGGATCGTCTGACCCTCGACCATCCCGCTCAGGGCCTCGCTCGTGATCGTCGCCATGAATCCCCCTTCGGCCCCGTAAATGTAGGCCCGGGTGGCGCCGGACGCCGGCGGTCCCAGGATTTCCACAAGCACCTGTTGAGAAACTTGTGGATGGTGGTGGATACTGACGGCCGCGCCCCGAGGAGCCCGTTGGGGGCCGCGAGAGCGGATTTCTCTACTCCTTCGCTCCTCGGGGCGCGTCGCGTGCCGCGGCGAGTTCGGCCCTGACCTCGGCGGTGTCGGCCCCGAGGGGACGGCCGGGGTGACGGAGCCGCGCCGGCGTGCGCGACAGCCGGGCAATGGCGCCCTGCATGCGCACGCCGCCGACGTCGACGATGACGTCCCGTGCTTGCACATGAGGGTCGTCGAACAGGTCGGCCATCGTGTAGACGGGCGCGGCGGCCGCCTCGGCCTGCTCGAATGCGCCGAGGACCTCGATGGCCGTCCGGGTACCGATCCAGTCGGCGACGGCGGCGTCGAGGTCCTCCCGGTGCTGTGCGCGCCCCTCGAACGTCTCGAACCGGGGGTCGTCGCCGAGGCCGATGAGGGCGAGTACGCGGCGCGCCACCGACTCGCTCGATGTCGAGATCGCCACCCACTTCCCGTCCGCGCACCGGTATGTGCCGCGCGGGACCGTGTAGGCGATCCCGGCCCCGAGCCGGGGCTGCAGATAACCGGAGTGCGCCCACGCGCTCGGCAACGCGCCCATGAACTGGAGCATCGCCTCGAGCAGGTTCACGTCGATCACCTGACCCTCGCCGGTGCGATCGCGGTGACGGAGCGCGACCAGCACCGCGAACGCGCCGGCCAGCCCGGCGATCTCGTCCGTGAGAGCGATCGGTGGGAGGAGCGGTGCGCCGTCGGGCTCACCGTTGAGCGCGGCGAACCCGCTCAGCGCCTCCGCCATCGTCGCAAAACCCGGTCGGTGCGCGTACGGCCCGCTCTGACCGAATCCGGTGACGCGGACGACCACAAGACCCGGGTTGCGGGCGAGGAGCCCGGCCGGGTCCAGACCGAGGCGCTCGAGCGTGCCGGGACGGAGATTCTCGATCAGCACATCGGCGTTGTCGCACAGCTCGTACATCGCCTGCCGGCCGTCCGCCGACTTGAGGTCGAGCACCACGGTCCGCTTGCCCCGACCGACGAGCTTCCACAGGTAAGAGTCGCCGTCGTCGGGGTCGGCCACACCCATGCGCCGGGTGCCGTCACCTTCGGGCCGCTCGACCTTGATGACATCAGCGCCGAAGTCGGCCAGATAGCGCGCAGTCTCCGGTCCCGCCAGGACCGTCGCCATGTCGATGACGCGTATGCCCTCGAGCGCGTCCACGTCCCTGTGTGCTCCCTGTTCTCCTAGATTTCGGCTCTGCTCGGGTGGGTCTTCCGCGGCCGCCGTTCCGACCTCGGTGGCGATCTCCTCGCCGGTCTGACGTTGGCGGCGCTCATCGTGCCGCAATCACGAGCCGATCCGGCCTCGAGGCTTTGGTCGGCAACTTCTTCGCAACCGATGCCGACGCCATCGCTTACCGCGAGAGGCTTCCCGATCAAGAGAACTTCAGACGCCCTCGGTGAAGCAGCGATCGGCAACCGCGCCCAACGCGTAGTCTCGATAGAGCCCGCCGTACATGGCGCGAGTCTTCTCACTCCAGGCCATCGC